>JBEKST010000028.1:0-17016 GCA_049516815.1 Bacteroidales bacterium
TTAGGATATATCAAATGGGGAGAAAAACAGACTGGTAGAACAAGGCAAAAACGAAAAACCGAAGTTCTCTTCCCCAGTATCGAATCTGTAAAAAAAAGAAAGCCTGGTTGGTGGGCAATACCATCGCAGAATCTTTTAACAGTAAATCTATTTATGCTTTATGTTATTAATAAAAGATTCATTGTTCCATATTCCGAGAGTGCTATCATTTCAGATAGATGTTTCCATAGGATAATTCCATTTGATCAAGAAAACACTGAACTACTTGCAGCAATCTTAAATTCAACTTTTACGATTTATTGTATTGAACTATATGGAAGGTCAAATTTAGGATTAGGTGCTTTGAAATTTGAAGCAACAGATGCAAAAAAAATTTCTATCATAAATTGTAATTCCATTGACAAAAAAACAAGAAATAAATTGTTATTGTCGTTTAATAAATTAAAAAACAGGAAGGTTGAAGATATTTTTCATGAAATCGGGACAAAAATATCTACCGAAGTTTCGCTTACAAAAGTGAAATCCGACCGAAGAGAATTAGATAAAATCATTATGAGCGATATTCTTGGTTTAACCAATGATGAACAGTTGAAGGTTTATAGTGCAGTAATTGATTTGGTAAAATCACGAATTGAAAAAGCAAAAAGCGTTGAAAAAAATAATAAATTTATTGAAGGTATTGATATAAAGTCAGCAAAAAACGAAGCAATAGCTGAATTAAAAAAGAGAAAAAAATAAGATGGAACTTATAGGGGAATATTATCGTGACAAAGTGATGTGTCTTCCTGAAAACAGGCGTAAGTTAGTTGAGTTACCTGCTTGGCGGGACAATATAGAAATAGGAAATGAATTGTTTGGCTGGGTTTTAAAATGCGGTAAAGTTAAAATACAATGCCGATCTGAAGAAGAAGCACTTTTCATTTGGGTTTACTGGAGTTTTTATATGACGGAAATCTGGATTCCTAGAGATGATAGGTATTTATCTGAAATTCTTCCTCGTTTACTCATACTAAAACAAGGACACGATGAAGTTGTAGAAGAAAAAGTAGGTGTATACTCAAATCATAAAGTCCGCGAAGAACTTAAACGACAAATCTATCTTGGCGCTACACTCCGTGATGATGATGAAGGAGAAGAAGTAGAAAGTTAAAAAGAAGATTATTCAAGTTCCATATGAAGAGACTTTCAAATAAATAATTCCATCTTGCTCTAAAAGTTTAATTACGACAGTATTTCCGGATGAAAAAATACCAACTGCTCTTATTATCGGTCCTTTCGGGATTGCTCATAGCAGCAGCCTGGCCGATGAGAGGTTTCCCCGGGTTGTTATTTATCGGGTTCGTGCCATTGCTGATCATAGAAGATTTCATCTACCGGCATCCCGGAAAATTTATCAAGTTCAGCCTGTTTTTTTATTCCTATCCTGCTTTTCTCATCTGGAACGGCTTAACTACCTGGTGGATCTACAACTCAACCGGTGTCGGGGCGCTCATCGCCATCGTGGTGAATGCACTGTTTATGACGATTATCTTCCAGCTTTTTCATTTTACCCGGAGAAAACTGAAGAACAACCTTTCCGGTTATGCGGCCCTGATCTTTTACTGGATGGCTTTCGAATACCTCCACCTCAACTGGGATCTCAACTGGCCCTGGCTGAACATCGGCAATGGATTTTCAGCGTATTACAGATGGGTGGAATGGTATGAGTTTACCGGCACTTTCGGGGGAACATTATGGGTGCTGGTGGCTAACATCCTTTTGTTCCTGCTCATTTATCAAGGTGCCTTTACCCGATCCCGTTTCCCGCTTAAAATAAAGGATTTCATCCTGATCCCTGCAATCCTGCTATGGATCATCGTTCCGTTGATCATCTCGAATTCAATCTATCATTCTTATAAAGAAAAATCCAATCCTGTAACGATCGTGATAGTCCAGCCCAACCTGGATCCTTACAAGGAACAATATACTGTTCCCCCGGTTGAAGTCGTGGGAAGGATCATGAATCTCGTTGAATCCTATCTTGACAGCAATACAAATTTCCTGGTTGCCCCCGAATCGGCCATACAGGAATACATGTGGGAGAATGACATTGGCACGTTTAAGAGCATCTCGTTGCTGAAGGATGTCGTAAAAAAATACCCTAACCTGAATTTACTCGTGGGAGGATCAACGCGCCATGAATTCGGCCCCGGTGAAGAGGTCAGCAATACGGCACGGAAATATTCCGATGCAGACATTTATTATGATGAATACAATACGGCGATGCTCCTGAATTCAAGGGACAGCATACAGTTGTACCATAAATCGAAACTCACGCCCGGCGTAGAAATTCTTCCCACTTACAAGCATTTTAAACTGCTAGAGAAACTGGCGATCAATTTGGGAGGAACGGTTGGCAGCTTAGGTACGGATAAAATCCGGAGGGTATTTACCACAGTGAAGACGGCCAGGATATCGCCTACAATCTGTTATGAGTCGATCTTCGGGGAGTTTTTCTCGGAATTCGTCAGAAACGGTGCAGAGATTATGATGATCATCACCAACGATGGCTGGTGGGGAAATACCGCCGGACATCGTCAGCATTATTCATTTGCATCCCTGAGGTCCATCGAAACACGACGCAGCATTGCCCGTTCAGCCAATACCGGGATCTCTGCTTTCATCGACCAGCGCGGCGATCCCCACCAGGCGACGAAATATTGGGAACCTGCCGCAATAAAGGGAGTCCTCAATGCCAACGACCAGCTTACCTTCTATGTAAGGCACGGCGATTACCTGGCAAGGATTGCAACAACCTGCGGGGGAATTCTATTCCTGCTTAGTCTGGTTATGCATTTTATTTCTAGAAAAAGAAAATTTTACCGATAATCCTTTAACAGGTTTTCTAACTCTAATGTCCACATCCAATGAAGATTTCCAGATTACCCGTCATTCTAATCCTTGCCATCCTGATATCCGTATCATGCAACAATGCCAACCATAAGCAAAACGCCGCGAATGAAGAAAAACAAAAGCAGGAAGAGCCTTTGAAAATCCCACCTTTCAATTCAGATTCGGCTTTCAGTTTTGTGAAGGCGCAGGTGGATTTTGGCCCCCGGGTAAACAATTCCCCTGCACATGAAAAATGCGCAGTTTACCTTATAAAAAAACTGAAACAATACTGCCAGGATGTTACCGTCCAGAAGGGACAGGTTAAAGCCTTTAACGGTACAATGCTTAATTTTAAAAACCTGATTGCCTCTTATAATCCGGGTACCAATGACAGGATTTTCCTTTGTTCCCATTGGGATTCCCGCCCTTTTGCCGATCATGATCCCGATGTGAAGAAACATAATACCCCGATCGATGGGGCGAATGACGGCGCCAGCGGCGTGGGCGTTCTGCTCGAAATTGCACGTCAATTAAGTCTTTCAAAGCCTGTCATCGGTGTGGATATTATTTTCCTGGATGCAGAAGATTATGGTCCCCCGGAAGACCAGAAGCGGAATGAAGATACGACCGACTGGTGGGGACTTGGTTCTCAGTTCTGGGCAAAAACCCCGCACAAGGCAAATTATTTTGCAAAATACGGTATCCTTCTCGATATGGTTGGAGCATCCCATGCCACCTTTCTGCAAGAGAGATTTTCCCTGCAATATGCCCCTGCCGTTGTCAGGAATGTCTGGAATATAGCCGGGAAACTAGGGTATTCAGATTATTTTCCTTTTGAGGAAGGCGCCATGATCACCGATGATCATCTTTACATCAATAAGATCCTGAACATCCCTACCATCGACATCATTCATCTTGACAAAAACAGTAAGACCAGTTTTTATCCTTATTGGCACACCACAAGCGACAATATGAAATCCATCGATAAAACTACGCTCGAAGTTGTAGGAAAAACTCTGATGGCGGTGATCGCAAGTGAAAAGTAAAATAAACATTCCTACTTCTAATATCATTCACCCTCAGGGCGGGCGGGGTTCGTCACCGCAATGCAGCGGTGACTTTTCGGCGCTTGTCCCGATTTATCGGGAGTTCTTTCTTTTGGTGGTAGCAAAAGAAAGAACATAAAAGGTCAGGTAAATCAGAGCAATTCGTTCGCCAGGTTGGCCAGTTCCGACCGTTCTCCTTTTTCCAGCCGTACATGCGCATAAAGAGGATGTTTCTTGATCCGGTCGATCAGGGTGGAAAGTCCGTTACTTTGAGAATCAAGATAGGGTGTATCGATCTGAAAAATATCACCGGTAAAGATGATCTTGGTGTTTTCGCCGGCACGGGTTATAATGGTTTTAACTTCGTGGGGTGTAAGGTTCTGGGCCTCATCCACAATGAAACATACATTGGAAATGCTGCGGCCGCGGATATAAGCCAGCGGGGTGACTATCAGTTTTTCATTTTCGATGGAATCGGCGATTACCTTGTATTCTTTGTCTTTTTCACTGTATTGGTTTTGGATGAATTTCAGGTTATCCCAGAGCGGTTCCATGTATGGATTGAGTTTCGATTTGATATCTCCGGGAAGATATCCTATGTCTTTATTGCTCAATGGAACGATCGGCCGGGCCAGGTAGATTTGTTTGAAATTTCGCTTCTGCTCCAGTGCACCGGCCAATGCCAGCAAGGTTTTTCCTGTTCCGGCTATCCCCTGCAGTGTGACCAGTTTCACATTCGGGTTCAGGATGGCATGAAAGGCAAAAACCTGTTCTGCATTCCGCGGTGTGATCTTGTAACACGAATGTTTTTCAATCTTTTCAATTCTTTCCGATTCGGGGTTATAAAATGTGAGAGCAGATGTTTTCCCGTTTTTGAGGATAAAATAATGATTTGGTACCGGCTTGGTAATCCCAGCATATTCAGGTGGAATAGAACCATCTGTATAGATCATGTCGATCACCGTCTTTTCAATTCCTTCGATCAGCGTTTTTCCGGAATAAAGCGAATCCACATCCTTGATCTTGCCGGTTTCAAAGTCTTCGGCCGGGATGTTGAGCGATTTTGCCTTCAGACGAAGGTTGATATCCTTGGTGACCAGGACAACCCTCTTGCCCGGATTTTCAGCGATCATAATGAGCGCCGCATTCAGGATGCGGTGATCGGGTTTGTTCTCGCCAAATACCTTGATGGCATCCAACTCGCTATGCTCGTTCATCACCACTTTGAATTTGCCTGCTTTGGGATGGTTCAACTGGATCCAATTGACCAATGTTGATTTGTCTGAGAGTTTGTCCATGATGCGGATAAACTCACGGGCTTCAAAGTTGATGGTATCATTCCCTTTTTTGAAGTTATCGAGTTCCTCGAGAACAGTGATGGGGATTGCAACATCATTGTCTTCAAAACTATTGAGGGCATTGTGGTTATAAAGGATAACCGAGGTGTCCAGGACGAATATTTTTTTCTCGGCGGACTTAGTTTTTCCCATAGTTTGCGGTTTAGTTTATTCAAATGTAGCTGAAGAACGCCCGCCCGGAACAGGATGTTTCATCAAGATATAAACAGGCGAATGTTCACTAAAATAGTGAATAGTGAAAAGAAACGTGATATAACCAAATTTAACAAGCATCAGACAATTCGTTTTATCTTTGTAGCGAACTCGACCTATCAGGGGACAAGCTGAAATATACACCTATGTCTGAGAAAAAACTTTTTCTTCTCGATGCAATGGCCCTTATTTACCGGGCCTTTTATGCCTTGAACAAGAACCCGCGTATCAATTCCAAAGGATTGAATACCTCTGCAATCTTGGGTTTTGCCAATACGCTTTTTGATGTGTTGAAAAATGAAAAGCCTACACACATCGGAGTAGCGTTCGACACCCCTGCACCTACCCAGCGACATGTCGATTTCATTGCATACAAAGCACACCGGGAAGAAGCCCCCGAAGACCTGATTGCCGCCCTTCCTTACATTCATGAACTGATCGAAGCATTTAATATTCCAACTCTGATCCTTCCCGGCTATGAAGCCGATGACATTATCGGAACGCTCGCAAAGAAGGCCGAAGCGAATGGATTTCTTACTTATATGATGACTTCTGACAAGGATTTCGGACAATTGGTGAGTGAAAAGACGCTGATCTACAAGCCTGCGAAATTCGGGAATCCTGCTGAAATCTTGGGGCCAAAAGAAGTGTGCGAAAAATTCGGGATTGAAAGGCCGGAGCAGGTGAAAGACATCCTCGGTATCTGGGGCGATGCTTCGGATAATATTCCAGGTATAACAGGAATCGGTGAAGTCGGCGCCAAAAAGCTGATCGCTGAATTCGGCAGCGTGGAAAACCTGGTTGCCCATACTGAAGAGATCAAAAACGATAAACTTCGCGAAAAGGTTGAAGCCAACAAGGACATAGCCCTCCTGTCAAAACAATTGGCCAGCATCATCCTTGATGTGCCGCTGGTGTTTGAAGAAGAAAAGTTGATCCTGGAACCGCCAGATAAAGACCGTCTGAAAAAACTTTTCGACGAACTTGAATTCAGAACCTTTGCACAAAGGGTGTTTACCTGGCTTTCGATAAATCCATATGCCGGTTCACCTGAAGCTCCTGCTAAAGGAACTGTTTTAACATCAACCCCAGAAGTCCATAAAAAGTCGATACACCCGGCCAGCCAGCAGATTTCCATGTTCAGCAACGCTCAAAACCCTGCTACCGTTCCGGGAAAAGACGTTGATTCAAACTCGACATTAAGTATCCTTGAAACCACACCTCATACCTATCATCTTGCCGGAACAGTCGAAAAACGCGCCGAACTTATTAATTTGCTGAAGAATCAGAAATCTATCTGCTTCGATACTGAAACCACCGGTCTTGACACCCACGAAGCTGAGTTGGTGGGGATGTCATTTGCCTTCCAGCCGCATGAAGCCTGGTATGTGCCCTTGCCGGAAAATTATCATGATTCACTCCAGATAGTACAGGAATTCAAGCCGGTGTTTGAAGACGAAAAGATTGAAAAGATCGGTCAGAATATGAAATTCGATCTTTCGATGCTGAAATGGTATGATATTGCCGTGAAAGGGAAGTTCTTCGATACCATGCTGGCTCATTATCTTCTTCAACCGGATCAACGGCATAATATGGATTTTCTTTCGGAAACCTACCTCAACTATAAACCAGTTGCTATTGAAGCCCTGATCGGGAAGAAAGGGCTGAAACAGTTGAGTATGCGGGACGTCAAGATGGAATTGATAAAGGAATATGCGGCAGAAGATGCCGATGTTACCTTACAGCTGAAACAGGTGTTCGAACCGATGCTAATTTCCACTAATACCCTGGAGCTTTTCGATAAGATAGAAGTACCACTTGTTCCCGTGCTTGCTTCCATGGAGGCAGAAGGCGTAAAATTGGATTCGTCGGCTCTTCATGATTATTCCGCACAACTTTTACAGGAGATCAAAACGCTGGAAGCCGGGATTTTTGAAGATGCCGGAACCACTTTCAACATTGCATCTCCAAAACAACTCGGGGAGATCCTGTTCAACCGGCTGAAAATCATCGATAATCCAAAACAAACAGCAACAAAACAGTATTCGACCGGTGAAGACATCCTTACTAAACTCGTCAATAAACACCCCATCATCCAGAAAATACTGGATTATCGTTCGCTGACGAAACTTAAATCCACTTATGTTGACGTTTTACCCACACTGGTCAGCATGAGGGATGGACGGATCCATACTTCATACAACCAGGCTGTGGCGGCTACCGGGAGGTTGAGCTCAAACAACCCCAATCTCCAGAACATCCCGATACGTACCGAAAAAGGCAGGGAAATCCGTAAGGCATTTGTCCCGCGAAATGAAAATTACATGTTGCTTTCTGCAGATTATTCCCAGGTGGAATTGCGGATCATCGCCCACCTGAGCAAGGACCCTGAAATGATTTCTGATTTTCGCGCCGGGCTTGATATTCATGCGGCGACAGCAGCAAAAGTATACGGGGTAAAACTGGAAGATGTGACCCGTGAGATGCGGAGAAATGCCAAGGCCGTGAATTTCGGGATCATTTATGGAATGTCATCCTTTGGCCTGTCCGAAAGGCTGAATATTCCCCGGAAGGAAGCATCCGAAATCATTCAGCAATATTTCAGCAGATATTCCGGGATCCGGACCTACATCGATCAGACCATTGCCTCGGCCAAAAAGAATGGCTACGTAGAAACCATGATGAAACGCAGGAGGTACCTCCGCGATATCAACAGCGGGAATGCTACCGTTCGCGGTTTTGCCGAACGGAACGCCATCAATGCCCCGATCCAGGGAACCGCCGCCGACCTGATCAAGATTGCCATGATCAATATTTTCAAGGAGTTTTCGTGGCTGAACCTGAAAAGCAGGATGATCCTTCAGGTCCATGACGAATTGGTATTCGACGTTCATAGAACCGAGGTAGAACAGGTCAGGACATTGGTTGAAGATAAAATGAAAAATGCAATCCCGATGGATGTTCCCGTGAAGGTGGAAATCAGCACAGGCGAAAACTGGCTGGAAGCGCATTAATAGAAGTACGAATTGGGAAGTACGAAGGACGAAGTAATTAAATTATAATCACACTTTTTAATTCAAAATTTATTCGTACTTCGTAAATTTAAAATTCAAATCGTAAATCTGAAATCGTAAATTGAAATGACTTTATAAACTGCTTTTCATGAGCTATAATACCGATAAAAGAGTGGTAATGACCCTCGATGCGGGTGGAACGAATTTCGTGTTTTCCGCAGTACAGGCTGAAAAAGAAATCATTGAGCCATTAATCCAGTCTGCCAAGGGGGAAAATCTTGAAGCGATCCTGAAAAACATTATTGAAGGATTCAACCGTGTAAAATTAAAGATCAACAAAAAACCCGTTGCCATTAGTTTTTGCTTTCCCGGTCCGGCAGATTATGAAAATGGCATCATCGGCGACCTGCAGAATCTGCCGTCATTCAAAGGTGGGGTTGCATTGGGACCGATGCTTGAGGAGACATTCGGCATTCCAGTATTCATAAACAATGACGGCGATTTGTTTGCATACGGTGAAGCAATATCGGGTTTATTGCCCGATATCAACCGAAAACTGGAAGAGGCCGGGAATCCCAAGCGTTACCGGAATCTTCTTGGCGTCACTTTCGGAACAGGATTTGGCGGCGGCATCGTCACAAGGGGTTCACTTTTTCTGGGTGATAATTCGGCACAGGGAGAGATCAACCGGGTAAGAAATGGCGTTTTCAAACAATTTGATGCAGAGGAAAGTGTCAGCATCCGCGGGATAAAAAGGGAATATTCCAATTATACCGGGATCAACCTTGCAAGTTGCCCGGAACCCAAAGAGATCTGCGAGATCGGATTGGGAAAGAAACCTGGAAACCGCGAAGCAGCATTAAAATCTTTCGAATCATTTGCCATTGCAGCTGCAGATGCACTATGTAATGCCATCACCCTGGTTGATGGACTGATTGTGATCGGCGGGGGTTTGTCGGGTGCATATCCCCTGTTCCTGCCGAAACTGGTAAGTGAAATGAACCATCCTTTCCAAACTACGGCCGGACAACTTCTCGAACGGCTGGAGATTACTGCTTTCAACCTGGAAGACAAATCTGACCTGGAAAAATTTCTTGAAACTTCTGCTGTGGAAATCCCAGTTCCCTTCAGTACCAAAAAAGCGTTGTATGACCCCATTAAAAAAACCGGTGTTGGAATTTCACGGTTAGGGACTTCCAATGCCGTTTCTATTGGCGCTTATGCCTATGCTTTGCAGAAGTTGGATGCAAAATAATTTGAAATACATGTATGAAACAAATCTAAAATATATATTTATTTCCCTGCATTATTGCATTATTTAATTATTAAATTTGTAACATTCAAATTATTCTTAACCAATTAAAAAAGAAAAAAATGAAAAAGCTTCTACTTTCTTTCGTATTTATTTTATCGGTAATGGCTGTGATGTCGCAGTCAACCCGCCAGATGGTACTTGCCGAAGACTTCACAAGTACGTTATGCCCGTATTGCCCGGGATGTGCCATGGGAATGGATGATCTCCTCTCAAATGGCCAACTTGTTGCAGTAGTTGAGAGTCATAGTAATTATGGTAGCAGCGATCCTTATAAAAACACCTATTCGCTGGCGCGGAATGCTATGTATAATGTCCAGGCTTATCCTACAGCAAGCTTTGATGGTTGGGAGCAATTTACAGGTGGGCAACACTCAACTTCAATGTATAACAGCTACGTACCGTTATACAATAACTGTATGGCGCTCACCTCTCCTGTGACCATGTCAATGGTTGTGACCAATAGCGGATTGAATTACACTGTGGTTGTTACGTTGACAAAAACCGATGTCATCTCATCCACGACTAATATTCTATATTTTTTCGTAACACAATCTCACATTACTTATAATTGGGAAGGTCAAAATCATTTGGAACATGTTAACCGCCTGATGGTTCCTGACGCAAACGGAACAGCCGTTAATTTTACAAGTGGTAATACCCAAACTGTAACTCTGAATTTTGCCATGGATCCTTCATGGCCAATTTCTGATTGTGAATTCATCGCAACTTTCCAGGATAAAGACGCCGGTCAGGGAAATCAGTCTGGAACCGCTAGTGGTTATCCGATAAAGAAATTCAAAGTATACCAAACCATTAAAAGGGGTGTCGTTGACTTGCTTGTTGATTTTACAGCCAGCCAGACAACAGTTGCAAAGGATGGTATTGTTACATTCACCAATAATACAACCGGTGGTTATATCGGAACGCATGAAACATACCAATGGACTTTTCCGGGTGGCACACCGTTGACCGATACAGCTAAGAATCCTACAGTAGTTTATTCCGATTGCGGCCCCCATGATGTTATACTCATCGTAAACCGTGGCGGCCAGATAGATACCGCCACTAAAGTGAACTACATCCAGGTTGGGCCTGTTGTGAATGTTCTGGCCATTCCTAATGATACAACCTGCAATTGGCAACCTATTACACTGGATGCAACCACCCCCGATGCCACTTATCTCTGGGCTCCCGGTGGAGAGACGACCCCTTCAATCACTATAGATGCTTCCGTAGTCGGACTCGGTGCCCACACTTACGCCGTGACGGTCGACACACCTGACGGCTGTTCACAATACATCATCACTCATATCTTCTTTGATGACTGTACCGGTATAGCTCCGAATAAAAATGATATGAGCGCGGCGCTTTACCCGAATCCGAATTCAGGAAATTTCACCCTTGAAATGAATTCATTGATTCCTCAGAACATCAATATTAAAATTACCAATGCATTGGGAATGACAGTGTATTCTGATAATGGCTTAACCTTCAGCGGAAAACTAATGAAACTCATCAACCTGAATAATGTTCCCGCAGGAGTTTATTACATGTTGATCCAAAATTCAGGGAAGAATATTGTTCAGAAATTCCTGGTGAAATAATACACTTTTTTTTCAGATTCATAGAAAAATGGACGGCATTTGAGATGCTGCCCATTTTTTTTGATTTGAATGGAAATGCTTTTTTGATTGCTCCATTTACAGAACCAGAAAAGGAACTTTTTCATTAACGGGCAACGAAAAATGGATTAACTTTGTCTTACGAACAAACATTTAATAGATGAAAAAGATATTTATATTTTTCTTCATTTCTTTTTTTTCAGCAACAGTTTTTTCCGGAAATGTCGAAAAAACATTTCATATCGGTAATTGCTTGATCCGGAATGCCGGCCAATACCAAACCGTAACGATTGACAACGCCGTACTTTCCGGCATACCCGGGGAACCTACCATGCCTTACCTGGCCGTTTCACTGATGCTTCCGCCAGGAGAATCTGCCGAATCCATTGAAATCATCCGTGAAAATGAAATCATTCTACAGGGAACTTATGTGCTCTTTCCCAAACAGGATGTCGTTCCTCTGTCCAAAAAATCTTCCGGGGAATTTCGTAAAAATGAAGCTATCTACCGGATGAATGGGAATTATCCTGCTTCGGTTTCAGGTCATCTCCTAACTCAGTATCTTAATGGTTTTGCCTTTGCTTTGTCGACCTTCACCCCGGTGAATTATAATCCCGCGACCGGAAAAGTTTCTTATTTCCGGGATGTGACGGTAAGGATCAAGACCAAGCCAGATGCTACTTCGGTGACTTCGTTGAAAAATCTTACCTCCTCAAAGGATGCTCTAAACCGTGTCCGGGCTTTTGCCCAAAACCCGGAAATGATGAATCAATATCCTGTTGCATCGAAGAAAAGTACAGGCTACCAGATCCTGATCATTACTCCGTTATCATTTGAAAATGGATTTAATGATCTTGTGAATTATTACACCTCAATAGGGTTGACTGCCCAGTTTGCCAGCACCGAAGATATTAACTCCGGTGCATCTGGTTACGACCTTCAGGAAAAAATAAGGAACTATATCAAGCAGGAATACCAGAACAACGGTATTGAATATGTCATTCTAGGAGGTACTGAAGAGTGGGTTCCTTCCCGGAAATTCTACTGTATTGTTTATGATGGCACTGGCGCTGAGGAAGAGGAAAGCAATGACATTCCAGCCGATCTTTATTATTCTGCATTGGATGGTACCGATGATTTGAATGGCAACCACATATACGGTGAAGTTGCAGATTCCACCGACCTGTTACCCGATGTGGCAGTAGGCAGGCTACCATTCAGTACTCAAACCGATCTGGCTTCCATGGTCCATAAGTCTGTTTCTTACCAGGCTAACCCTGTACCTGGAGAATCCAACCGTCCTTTGCTGGTTGGGGAATACCTTTGGCCATCCCCCCTTACAATGGGAGGTGATTTTATGGACCTGCTGATCGGAAACCATAGTGATAACGGGTATTTAACCTTTGGGATCCCATCGGACTCTAATTACATTGAAAAGCTCTATGATACGCTGACCGGGCCTCCGGGTTCAACCAATCATTGGGAATGGAGCCCGGATTCCCTGATGGCAATGATCAACCGGGGAACATCCTTCATCCATCACCTCGGCCATGCCGCTACTTCATATATGTTGCGTCTTTACGCCAGCGATATTACCGATGTTAATTTTTATGGGGTCAATGGCATTGATCATAATTACTCCCTTCTTTACACGCAGGGTTGTGATGATGGAGGCTTCGACAACTCTGACTGTATTGCTTCGCAAAGCCTTGCCATCAATAATTTCGTTGCAGCAGGAATCTTTAATACCAGGTTTGGATGGTTTGACCAGGGGACCACTGATGGGCCATCAGAACATCTGGAAAGGGAATTCGTAAGTGCTCTGTTTAATGATACGCTTCCCGAAAAACATATTGGTAAGGTCCAGATGATATCCAAGATCAGAACAGCGCCCTGGGTCGGGTTACCTGGTGAATTTGAACCCGGCGCACAACGCTGGACCCAATATGACTGCACACTGCTTGGAGACCCGGCACTTTGGATACAAACTGCAGGTACAGCTACCGGTATCCCGGTTAAAAACAACTCAATGTATTTCACACTTTACCCTAATCCATCCCATGGTGCTCTAACTGTTAGTTACTCTCTGCCCGGAACTTCAGATGTGACCTTTGAAATTCTCAATACTACCGGTCAGCAAGTCGGGAAAGATTATTCCTGGAAAGAAGAAAACAGTGGAAACCATCAGTTTTCTATTGAACTTGGCGACTTGTCATCAGGAATTTATTATTGCAGGCTGGAAACCAATAAAACTACACAAACCAAAAAACTTGTTGTCATCCGGTAGCTCCGGGAAAAACATACATTACGATTTCTTCCCTATGAAAAAGTTATCCTGGATATTTATCTTCCTGTTTACTTTTTCTTTTATTCCGATGGAAGCACAATTACACCGGTTTTCTCCGGGGATAACTCCTGCCGGGAAAGGAAAAGTAAACACGATGGTCGATAACATGGGATACTGGCAGCGGATGCTAAAGCTGGGCTATGTTACAGCTAATCCTAGGGTAACCATACCAAAAGCGGTTTTTACCGGAAGCCGGATAACAGCAAAAGGAATACAAACACAGGACTCACCGGATATATGTGTAACAGAAACAAACGGTATCACGCAAAGTGAAAATTCCATTTTCATCAATCCTGAAAATGAATATGAACTCCTGAATTCAAATAACTCCAGCGATTGGGACGGTTCTTATGCTAATTCCCTCTTCGGAGCCGACGATCGTTCGTCGGAAGATTTAGGAGTAAGCTGGGCGGGAGATATTGATGGTGCAGGTAATGATAATATGGGTGATCCTTCAGTTGCTGTCGGACTTAACGGAAGATGGTATGCCGGGAAGATCAATAACAACTTCGGTCAATCTGTTGCATGGTCAAACGATCAAGGCGTAACCTGGCACGATGTTACCGTTTCAACTGTACCTTCACCCGGCCAGGATCTCCTGGATAAAGATCACCTCTGGATCGATAACACGCTCACCAGTCCCTTCCAGGGCAGGCTCTATGATGCCTGGACGAATTTTGTCAGCACTTCAGCCAATTATCACCAGATTGAATTATCACGATCGGATGATAATGGATTAACCTGGACAACACCATTGGCCATAAGTCCGGCTGTTGCAGCCGGAAGCTTTTGCCATGGGGTCAACCTGCAAACCGGCCCTGGTGGTGAGGTTTACTGTACTTTTATCGTTTACGATACCTGGCCCGGGGATGAATCTGCCATCGGATTTTCTAAATCTCTTAACGGGGGATCTGTATTTACCCCGGCCACACGGATCATCAATAACATCAAAGGAATTCGTACAAGCGGAACTACAAAAGACATGCGGGTGAATTCTTTTCCTTCCATGACAGTAGATATCAGCAATGGATCCCATAAGGGTTATATCTATATTGTTTGGGCCAACAACGGGGTTCCGGGTATCAATACCGGAACCGATATTGATGTATACATGCTCCGGTCCATCGATCAGGGAAGCACCTGGTCGGCGCCCATCAGGGTAAACCAGGATGCTCCCGGCCTGGGCAAGCAACATTTTTTCCCCTGGATCAGTTGTGACCCTGTGACAGGAAATCTTTGCGTGATCTATTATGACGATCGTAATGTGTCGTCCACAGATTGTGAAACATGGATTTCTTATTCATATAATGCCGGGGATACCTGGACCGACATGAAAGTCAGCGATGTTTCATTTACCCCAATCCCGATACCAGGACTTCCAATAAACTATTTCGGCGATTACCTTGGGGTGACCTCACGAGACATGATGGCATACCCGGTTTGGACCGATAACCGGAACGGCAATGCCCTTACCTGGCTTTCGCCTGTGAACCTGGGGCCGGCACCCAACCAGCCCTATATTGTTTATGATTCCTACGACCTGGTATCAATTCAGAAAAAAAGCGGGCAAACCATGAATTATGGCGATTCGCTGTACCTGACTTTAAGCCTTAAAAATGTGGGCGACCAACCTGCAAACAGCGTCACAGCTTATATTTCTGCAGACTCCCCTTACATTATAATAACCGATAGTACGGAATTTTATGGTAATTTTTCTGCCGGAGAAGTGAAATCAGTCGCCAATGGATTTTCATTTAAAGTATCGGATACCATTCCCGACGGATTAAGGGTACAATTTAACGTCAGGGCTGTAAACATCGATACTTCCTGGTTGAGCAATTTCAGGATCGAAGCCCATGCTCCTAATCTATATATCGGAAAAGTCGTGATCCATGATTCCATCAACGGCAACAACAATGGACGCCTGGACCCCGGTGAAAGTGTCGATGTAGCTGTAACCATTGCGAATTCAGGGGATTTCGCCTGCCATGGCACATGGGTAAAAATAGCGTCTCCATCGGATTACCTTGTCTTTTTAGTCGATTCCGTATACCTCGATACTATTTCACCCATTTTAAATAAAACGGCTGTTTTCAAATTGGATGTTGCCCCGGATGCCTGCCTTTATTCCTCTGCCGATCTTCACATGGTTGCAGGTTCTGGTTTGTACCGTTCGAGAAAGACAGTATTGGAAACTATCGGGTTGCTCATGGAAGACTGGGAAACCAACGGATTTACAAAATTTCCATGGATCTCCGGCGGAAGCGCCAAATGGTTTATTGATACGATCCATTATAAGGGAAGTTATAGTGCCCGGTCGGGAGTGATCGGCAATAACTCTTCATCATGGCTACAGGTCACGTTCAATGTTGGAATCGACGATAGTATTTCGTTTTACAGGAAAGTTTCTTCCGAACAGGATTATGATTGGCTCCATTTCTTTATCGATAATGTGCCGATAGGACAATGGTCAGGAGAAGAAGACTGGAAAAGGGTTGCATATCCTGTTTTAGCCGGTTCACACACATTCAAATGGGACTATATCACCGATATTTCCACTTTGAACGGCAGTAATGCGGCCTGGATCGATAACATCGTATTCCCGCCACCATCTTTGCCCAATGTTTATGCAGGAAACGATACTACGATTTGCACAGACAATACATTGCAGCTTCATGGAACAGCTTCTTCTTATGATTCTCTCCGTTGGACCACTTTCGGGGATGGAACTTTTTCGAACGATACGATTTTAAATCCAATCTATACACCTGGCGCAAACGATGTGAGCGCCGGGTCTGTAAAACTCCGGCTGAAGGCAACAGGAGCCAACGGATGTTGTGCAAGCAGCCTGCATCTGGCAATTGCAGCAAATCCGGTTCCTCACCTCACCATACTGCCCAATGATACGATCTGTGGTGGCCAGCCGGCTTACCTCTTTGCCGACACTATCCCTGGCGGACATTATCTTTGGACACCCGGAGGATATACTACCCCCGGAATCACGGTCGATTCATCCATGACAGGTGGCTTTGGTTCAAGGTGGTTCCGGTTGCGGATCACAAATTCCTTTAATTGCTTCTCTTTCGATTCACTGAGGGTCACCTTTAAGGATTGTTCAGGAATTGAGGAAATACCAGCCGGTTCCAGGTATGAGGTCTTTCCAAATCCAAATGATGGAACCTTTAAGGTTAAGATCAGAAATCACAGTCCGGGGCATCTAGCCATGCGGATGCAGAATGTGATTAATCTTA
>JBEKST010000029.1:0-16939 GCA_049516815.1 Bacteroidales bacterium
TCCTGTGAAGTGCCGGCCATCAGTATGGATCCTTCAAAGAGAAGATAAGAGCGGTCGGTGATGGTGAGGGTTTCGTGAACATTATGATCAGTGATCAGGACGCCGATATTCTTATTCTTCAGTTTTCGTACGATATTCTGGATATCTTCCACTGCAATCGGGTCAATACCGGCAAAGGGTTCATCCAGAAGAATAAATTTAGGATCGACGGCCAGGCAACGCGCAATCTCAGTTCTTCGCCTTTCTCCTCCTGAAAGTTGGATCCCCTGGCTTTTCCTGACTTGCTGCAGCCCGAATTCATCCAAAAGGCTTTCCAGCCGTTCCTTTTGTTGTGCCTTGGTAAGGGGAGTGAATTCAAGAATCGCCCGGATATTATCTTCCACACTTAATTTGCGAAAAACGGAAGGTTCCTGGGGCAGGTAACCGATCCCGCGCTGCGCCCTGCGGTACATCGGCTCCTTTGTAATATCGAGGTCATCTAAAAATACATCCCCTGAAAAAGGTTTGATCAACCCGACAATAATATAAAAAGAAGTAGTTTTCCCTGCACCGTTTGGCCCGAGCAAACCCACGATTTCTCCCTGCTGCACCTGAAGGGAAACTTCGTTCACGACCGTGCGTTTGCGGTATTTCTTTACAATTTTTTCAGTTCTAAGCAGCATCTGACGCCTGGCTTTTGGCATTCGTTATCCGGCATCCAAAATTATCAATAATATCAACATCTCAGAACGAAAAGTTCAGGGAGACGAAAATACCGAATTTCGCGACATTGGGATTCTCCGGATCGTGCAGGTGTGTCAGCCGCCAAACGGCATCCACCCGAATAAAGCGCAAAATGTTCTCAATCCCTGCACTGGCTTCCCAATAGGGAGCAGCTCCCAAGGAATGTAAAATGTCGGGAAATTTTGAATATCCCTGGTTTTGGGCTCTGAGTGTTCCATAAATTAAGCGTGTTGAAACGACTTCTCTCCATTTTAATTTTCTTAACAATGGGATTTTATTGAACAGTAATCCGTCGAAATGATGCGTATAATAAAAGTTTATGTATTCATCGCTGACAAACTCATAATAATTCATGAGGTTGCATGCAAGCTCATCCCAGAGAAATGTCTGGTTTCCATCGTGGATCTTGAGCAGGGGATAAGGCAAGGTTCCCCAGATTTTCCCGCCCTCGATCGTGTATTTTGACCAACCGATGGTCGCAAAATTGAACCATTGGGAAATGTTCAGGTTGAGATTATGGTATTCAAAATTACTGTTGAGAAATTTTGGAAATCCATAGGAATAGGTCAATTGGATAATCGGGTAATCGGAACTGAGGGTGAACCTGAAAAAATCTGTGGAAAGAAACCGTTCCTTGAATGACAACCGAGTTCCCACGCTGACTTCAGATGTGTATATCGTCTTCATGTTCACGGGAGTAGCATTATTATTCGGGAAGATCGTGAAATTAGTGGTCCCCAGAGGAAAAATTTCGCGGTGCGTAAATTGAACAGTGTTAATCAGCCCGTTAAACCATTCATGCTCATATCCTCCCTTATATTCGGTCACCATCGAAAGTTTATTATTAGGACCGCGGTGGAAAAGAGAAGTGAGAATATTATCAGCTGAAAATGCATTCGGACTCATGCCCAGCTGCTCCACATCGTGCTTTAATGACAAAGTGAGATCCCGCCTTGGATTCTTGTCGAAAATATAAATGAAATCAGCGCCCGACTTATACGTCAGGTCTTTAATTCCATAAGCAACATATCCCTCGAGTTGTAATTTATGGCTGAAATCGTCTCCAGTTCTTACCCCCATGCGGAACCGGCCGCCTTCAATGCTGTTAAAACTAAAGGTTTTGAAATAGGGGCCGAGTTCCCAGTTTCCCCAGGTCAGGTAACCGGTTATGATACCGTAAACCACATCCCTGTAAGTCTTGAAAATCGGGATGGTCTTTACGGAGTCGACCATTTTATAAATCCCTTTCTCTGTCTTTGATAGTTTTTCCGGCCGTTGTTCCTGCCAGAATACATCATTTTTATTTGCAGCTTTCGGCTCAATAAAAACATCGGTTGGGATCGAAAAGAATTTTTTGTTTTCCGGAATATCAAATATAAAATCAGAACAAATTGTGGTCTTATGTCCGAAAAAACCAATAATTTTCTTGGATTTCTGGATGATGTTGAAATCAATAACGAGATGATCCTTCGTCTTCATCCAGAATTTATTATTAGTCCATTGGTATTCCTGTTGGATCGCAAGATCATTGATGAAGTTGATGTTGGCGTCGGTTGCGATTCGCATCTCAATTTTCTTGATTGCAAACGAAGTATCATTGACCCAGAAATTGCCCGAAAATGTAAGTTCCTGCTTTCGGCGTGGTTTGAACATAATGTGGTAACACCATTTGTTCCCCTGGAAAGCGCTGTCGACCAGGTAATAGTGGTAATAATCGATCCCGGTTGAGGAAAGAGGGCATACAAAATTCTTCTGGAACAGCGGAATATAATCTTTATAAACGTCAATTTCCTCTGAGAGATTTCCAAGAAACTGGGATACACTTTCATTTTCCAGCCCGGAGAGCTTTGACCCTGTGATGATCTCTTTTCTGGCTTTTGGGTTTTTCCGGAAAAACACATCTGATGTAGTTTCCGTAAGAAAAATAGGAAGAAATGATTTCCCCGTGAGGGTAGATGTATCAATATAATTAAAAACGAACCCGAAGGGTTTGAGAAGCTTCCGGTTCTTGAACTTATCCGTAATGTTGTTAGCGTCGATCTCGATCTTGGTATAGGCGTGGTATTGGTAAGATCCAAACGACTGCAGGCAGTTTTTATCCCTGTTTTTAATGATTTTGTCAAGAATGACTTCTGCGGGATTTCCCGTATAATGAATAGTGACTTCCGGAAGCATTATTTTACTCTCCACCATCATGATGTCGATGTTCTGAAACTTGTGTTTCAGGATCTTTCGGGTTACTGTTTTGTACCCCATGAATGAAAACCGGATAGAGTCTCCGTTTGTATTCACTTCAAGGGCGTACCTTCCTTCAAAATCGGTGAGCGTGCCATCGGTAGTTCCAACAATGATGATGTTGATAAAAGGAAGGGGGTCACCGGTTGCAGAGTCCTTTATGTTCCCCATAATCTTTGTCAGTTGCGGGAAAGCGGAGAAAGGAAGATACAGAAAAAAAAGCGCCCATAACAATCGCAGGATATGCGACCGGGAAAAGATTAAAAAAAAATCACAAATTTTTTTTCGGGCATATGTCATCGTAGAGCAATCAGATGATACCTTCTTTAAGAATGTCATGAAGGTGCAACACTCCGAGGTAATTATCCTTATCAGTAACGAGCAATTGGGTGATATTATTTTTACGCATGATGGAAAGGGCAGTGACCACCAGGGTATTTGGATCAACGGTTTTTGGTGAAACGGTCATGATATCCTTGGCAGTGATCTTTTCGAAATCAGTTGTCTTTTCAAGCATCCTGCGAAGATCGCCGTCGGTAATGATACCCTTTAGCTGTCCGTGGTCCAGAACGGCTGTTGCTCCCAACCTCTTTGATGATATCTCCAGGATGATGGTCTTGATATTGTCGGAAAGCTGAACTTTTGGCGCCTGGTTGTTGATATACAGGTTAGCCACCTTCAGGTACAATTGTTTTCCGAGTGCACCGCCGGGATGCAGTTTGGCAAAGTCACTGGTGGTAAAACCGCGGCATTCGAGCAGGCAAACGGTGAGTGCATCTCCCATTACCATCTGTGCAGTGGTACTGGATGTAGGTGCAAGGTTGTTCGGGCAGGCTTCTTTTTTTACTGTCGTATTTAGGATGTAATCAGCCTGTTTAGCAAGATAGGAATGAGGGTTTCCAACGATCGCAATGAGGGAACTCCCATAAAGCTTCAGTAACGGAATGAGGATTTTGATCTCCGGCGTTTCACCGCTTTTGGAAAGGCAGATAATGATATCTTCTTTCTGAACGGTGCCCAGGTCGCCATGAATGGCATCAGCAGCATGCATAAAGATGGAAGGAGTTCCGGTTGAATTCAGGCTGGCTACGAGTTTTGCACCGATGATTGCACTCTTCCCGATCCCGGTAACGATCACACGCCCCTTCGAATGAAGTATCAGTTCAACACATTTTACGAAATCATCATTGATGCTGCTGACAAGGGCGGCAATCGCTTCCCCTTCTTCAGTGATCGTTCTTACAGCAATTTCTTTTACGGATTTATCTTTCTTCAATGTGCGTTTTTTTTAAAATTTTGTTTTCAATTTTGCGTTTTATAGTATATTTGTATTAGAGGCTACATCTGATGATTAAAAACATCACGATCAGTAAGACAAAAATACTAAAATTAACCGGAGTACAAGATGGCGGCAAAGAAGGACGACTATAAACTATATGAAGTTCTGAAAAAAGTTTTTGGTTTCGACAGTTTTAAAGGGAATCAGGAAGCTATCATCAATAACATTCTCCAGAACAAGGATACCTTTGTTATCATGCCGACGGGTGGAGGTAAATCGCTGTGTTACCAGCTCCCTGCGCTTATCAAGGACGGAACTGCAATTATCATTTCCCCCCTGATTGCGCTGATGAAAAACCAGGTAGATTCCATCCGGAGTTTCGGACAAGAGACCAACGTTGCTCATTTCATGAATTCTTCGCTGACCAAGCAGGAGATTGCACATGTAAAGGCGGACATTGTTGCCGGGGATACCAAATTGCTTTATGTAGCTCCGGAAACCATCACAAAAGAAGAAAACATAGATTTTCTGAAATCCATACAGATCTCATTTTACGCCATCGACGAAGCCCATTGTATTTCAGAATGGGGACATGATTTCCGGCCGGAATACCGCCGGTTAAGGCCCATCATTGAAGCCATCGGGCAGAAAGTGCCGGTGATCGCGCTAACAGCTACTGCTACGCCGAAAGTCCAGCAGGATATCCAGAAAAACCTGGCCATGGCCGATGCCACCCTCTTCAAAGCTTCCTTTAACCGGCCCAACCTTTATTATGAAGTCAGACCCAAGACCAAGAATATTGTCAAGGATATCATTAAATTCATTAAAACCAACAACGGGAAATCGGGGATCGTATATTGTCTGAGCAGGAAAAAAGTGGAAGAAATTGCCGAAACGCTTGTGGTGAACGGGATCAAAGCTTTGCCTTACCATGCCGGATTGGATGCCCCCACCCGCAGAAAAAACCAGGATGACTTCCTGATGGAAGAAGTGGATGTCATCGTGGCTACTATCGCCTTTGGAATGGGCATCGATAAACCAGATGTAAGATATGTGATCCATCATGATATTCCCAAAAGCCTGGAAGGATATTACCAGGAAACCGGAAGAGCCGGGCGGGATGACGGGGAAGGGAACTGCATCGCCTTTTATAGTTATGATGATATCCTTAAGCTGGAAAAATTCATGAAAGGGAAACCAGTTGCAGAACAGGAGATTGCCAAACAGCTGCTTCTTGAGACCGTTGCATATGCCGAATCTTCTGTTTGCCGGCGCAAACAGCTGCTTCATTACTTCGGTGAGATCGCCAAAGAAGATAATTGCCAGAATTGCGATAATTGCCTACACCCGAAAAAACGCTTCGAAGGAAAACAATATGTCACCATCGTGCTTTCTACCGTATTGGCGGTGAAGCAACAATTTAAACAAAAACACATTATCAATATCATACTCGGAAAGAATACAGCCCATATTAAATCTTACAAGCACAACAAACTGAGTGTGTTCGGCGCCGGTTCGGGGAAAGATGAAAAGTTCTGGAATGCCGTGGTACGGCAAACCCTTATCGAACGATTGCTGCTGAAAGATATTGAAAATTACGGTCTGCTGAAGATCAGCCCCGAAGGTTCACAATTCCTCAAGAAACCCTTCTCCATCATGCTGGTGGATGATCATGATTATGAAAACATAGAGGAAGATGAATTCTTTGCAGCCATGGGGTCAAAGACCAGCACTGCCGATAAAACTTTGTTTGCCCTGCTGAAAGATCTCCGCAAGGAAATCTCAAGGAAGGAAAAACTTCCGCCATTCGTGATTTTCCAGGATCCATCCCTTGAAGATATGGCCATCCAATATCCCATTACAGTTGAAGAAATGAAACAGATCACCGGAGTTGGATCCGGAAAGGCCTTGAAATACGGAACCCCCTTCCTGGATCTCATAAAGGAATACGTGGAAGAAAATGAGATCATCCGCCCGATGGATATGGTAGTTAAATCGGTGGTCAACAAATCAGGGCTGAAGGTATATATAATACAGAATATCGACCGTAAACTCATTCTTGAAGATATCGCGTATGCCAAAAACCTCAGCCTTGATGAATTGTTGACGGAAATCGAAAGCATTGTCTCTTCAGGGACCAAGATCGACCTAAATTATTACATTGATGAGTTTGTAGATCCTTATCACCAGGAAGAAATATTCAATTATTTTCGCGAAGCAGAATCAGATTCTGTGGAAAAAGCATTGACCATCCTGGGTGAAGATGAATACACGGAAGAAGAGATCCGACTCATGCGGATCAAATTCATGTCAGAATTAGGAAACTAAAAACTATCCAGCCCATGCAAGAAGATTACAACAACAAAACTGACATTTCTAAGGCAGGCGAACAGGCTTTTCCGCCGGTGAAACAGGAAGAACCTGAAGAAAAAAAAAGGAACATTTTTCAAGGCCATCTCGCAATCGAACTGATCCTTCTCATTGGATTGGCCGTGCTCTACGTTCTGTTCTTTACTTCAAGGAAAACAGCAGAACCCGGTATTTCATTAGCCGTTCAGAGATCAGGAGAAAAATCGGTAACAGTTGTGTTTATCAATATTGATTCGCTGAACAACCAGTACCTTTTTGTGAAAAAACTAAAGACCGACCTGGAGGCAACCGGAAAACGCCTTGAGACAGAGATCCTGTCAGAGCAGGCTGCTTTTGAAAAGGAGGCAACCAGCTTCCAGAAACAGGCCGCCGCCAATGCCATCCCTGAAGATAAGGCAAAGATCATGTACGAGGCGCTGATGCAAAAACAACAAGCACTTGCCGACAAGAAAGAACGTTACACACAGCAGGTAGCAGAAAAGGAACAAGCTATGCACCTGACCTTGCTCGACACCGTGACCAATTTCCTGAAAAGGTACAACCGGACCTTTAAATTCGACTACATCCTCGGATATGCAAATGCAGGCCAGATCCTTCTTGCCAGCGATACCCTCGATATTACCGGTGATGTTGTAAAGGAATTGAATAAAGAATACAAGGAAAAAGGAAAATAACCTTTTATGCGATCTGTCATTATTTTCTGCCTGCTTTCTTTACTGGCTTCATGCGGCGGTCCTAAAACAGAATTGCTTCCGGGGAAGTTGTCGGCCGATTCGATCATTCCCCGTAACGAAATGATCCACGTGCTGGTGGATGTCCACCTGATAGAGGCCAGCCTGGTTTTACAGCGGAACCGGGAAGGAAATAATCCCCTGCTGACCCAAAACTATTATCAATGGTTATGCTGGAAATACCATATGTCGCACCAACGGTTCCGGGATAATTTGAATTATTACAAAATGGATCCCGAGAATTTTAGCAAGATGTATCAGGAGGTGGTTAAAAACCTAACCGATCAAACAAAGAAACCCGGAGGCACTGCAGAAAAGAAAACCTCTTCCCGGTAAAACCCCCTATTTTTTTGTAAAAACTGCCTGGATCGTGGTCAGGTTTGCTCCATCGTTGAGTGAATAAGGCCAGTCGATCCTGGTGTTGCCCGTAACAGTACCACTGCCATTAACGATCCACCCGTTGGAAAGTAGTTCATTGTTTGTCAGTGCCAGAGTATTTCCCGATAAATAGGCATTGGCTCTAACATTATGACCGGCTCCGGCAAAATTGCTGATCAGAACCCCATTGGAAGTTGTGGAATCAATCACGATGATTACCTCATAGGTCATCTTCTTCTTAGTTTCATTTACAATCCAGGTCCCGGTAAGTGAGGTCCGCGTCAATAGCTGGGTAGAACTATTATCCTTGTTGCAGGATGAGATGAAAAATACTGCAAAAAGAGAGAACAACAGGGTGTATTTACTGACTTTTTTCATGCGTGGTTGAGATTATTTTTCCTGGAGTACAAAAACTGTTTTTTGAACTTTTAAAAGCGAAAAGTATTACCTTCATTCTTCTGGCAATATTACAACAAAATTATTGTGATTTTTTCCGAAGGAAGAAGAAAATATAAAAGCTAAAAACCAGGGTAGAGATTACCTGTGCAATCAAAAAAGAGGGTTCCGCTTCTTCCCGGATGAACATCATGGAAAAAAAGACAAGGTAAAATATATAGGAAAGAACTTTGCTGACAACAATAGAAATGATCATCGACAGGAAAACAAAATCATTTTTTCTGATGAGATAATAGAACAGGAACACATTGATTGTTATTTCACCTGTCATGACCAGCATTTTATAAAATTCAGGGTGTCCTGATACGGCCCAGGAAAACAAGGGCAAGGTTAAAGCCAGGAGATAAGAATTTGCACGTTTGGAATGTGCAATGGAAAGTATAACCATCAGGCGCATGGGTTCGACCATGTAAAATGGGAGATGAACAAGCTGACCAATTTTAGGAGTGAAATAGACTACAATGAGGGCAACAATGTCAAGTAGTAATACTTTTATGACATTCCAGGTTTGGATGGATGAAATGTCACATTTTATTAAGTTCATGAAAGGGTAGCCTGAATGAGGATGTAAAGTTATGAAAATTTTTATTTCAGGAAACAGGGGAGGCTGCTATTTCCCGCGCGAGACCATCGGCAAGGCGACTTGCTCCGATCCTGAAAAGATTTTTATTGAGCCAGTCTGTTCCAAGGATCCGTTTGGTAAGAAGGTAATATTGCAAAGCCTGCTTCGGTTCGGAAATTCCGCCGGCAGGCTTGATCCCTGTTTTCTTACCGGTTTTTTTATAATGTTCGCGGATCACTTTCAGCATGATCCCCACGGCTTCTTCGGTGGCGGCTGGCTGGATCTTTCCGGTTGAAGTTTTAATAAAATCAGTTCCTGCGGCAATGGCGATCTCGCTTGCTTTGCGGATGAGGGCAGGGGTCTTGAGTTCACCGGTTTCAAGGATCACTTTCAGGTGAACCTCTTTACAAACTTCCCGGATGGCTGCTATCTCATCGAAAACATATCTTTCATCACCTTCCAGAAGGCGGCCCCTTGAAATCACCATGTCGATCTCATCGGCTCCCTCGTTTACGGTGTATCTGACTTCTTCAAGTCTGACAGCCAACGGCGATTGCCCGCTCGGAAATGCTCCTGCTACGGCTGCAACCCGTATATCCGTTCCTTTTAGTTGATTTTTTGCCAACTTGACAAACGGAGGATAAACACAGACTGCAGCAGGTAATGGCAGTCCGGATTCACCGAACGAACATGCTTTACGACATAATTCAACGATTCTTGCGGTATTATCACTGCCTTCAAGTGTTGTCAGGTCAATGCATGATAAAAGGGTGCGTAAAGGATCCATGTTCGTTGTGTGATGTCAGAATGTTAAGCTGATCCCCATGCTGGGCATAAGCGGTAACTGGTCAACGCGCTTATAACTTACACGGTCGAAATAGAAAATATTCTCCTGGTTTAACGCATTGGTAATGCTGGCGCTGATCTCGAATTTTGTATAGCGTCCAAGTTCGAATGTTTTCTTAAGGTTAAGGTCCAGCCTGCTGTAATAAGGTAACCGGCCTTTATCGTAATCTCCATATATGATCCCGAGGGTTCCGTTCTGGTTTATAACGCTGGTTCCGATATTATTGAAATTGATTTGCTCATAGAAACCGGCAGTTTGTGTAAAAGGAAACCCGGAACCATAATTCCAACGCACATCTGCTTCCCAGCCCTGGTGTTTGCCGAAAACATAAGAAGCTGTGAGATTTATGTTATGCGTACGGTCATACACAGGCACATACCAATTCTGCCCGTCAAACAGGTGAATAAAACACAGGGAATAGACTCCCCAGAAATGCAGGCGTTTGTAATCATAGCGAAGTGAAACGTCGACACCCTCTGCATCTCCCGATTCGATGACAAAATCTTTTTTAAGGTAATCTGATTTATCGGCATTCTCCGGAATATCATCATAAAGTTTATTCCTGTTCATCGTAGTAAGTTGGGGATAATATTTATAATAGCCTTCAACATTCAGTTCCAAATTATTGGTGAGATCAGTTTCAAAGCCGAACACCAGCTGATCGCATTTCTGGTACTTGGTGGTTACTTTTTGCCCGTTGAACTTAGCCGGAAGGTTGTTGGGCTCTCCTATAAAACCATAGAAAAGGTTGACAACGTCCTGGCTATAAGTTGTGCTGACAAGATTCTGCGAATAGAGGCCGGCAGCCATTTTCAATCGGAATCGTTCGCTGATATTATATTTGATGGACAGGCGGGGTTCAAAGGAAGCAGATCCAAGGGAAGCATAATACTGCAGGCGCAGCCCCGGTTCAAAAATAAATTTTCCCAGCAACCATTTGTATTTAGCATAAACGGAAGGATCGGTGGTGTTCTGATCCAGAATGATGCTGCGGTGTACAGTGTTGAGAAAAGAAAGATCGGTTTTATATCCACTCAGTTCAACCCCATATTTGAGAGCATTCTTTCCAAAAAAATAGGTAAAATGAAATCCCCCTGAAAAACCGGAAATGGAACTGGATCTCGGTGAGATATTTACCTGTTTGAGTGTTACCTGATATTGGGAATAAGCAAAATTACCTTCGAGAAGGACGGACGAACCTCCGGGGATAATGATAAAATTGGTTCCACCCCCATAAGAATTCCACTGGTAATTTTGCAGGATCTTGTATTGAACGTTATCGGTAAAATCAAAACCATAGAAGTTTACTTTGCTGCCATTGGCTGCATTTATGGAAATCTTGCCGTAAATGTCCAGGTAATTATAGGGTAACCCGTTTGGATCGATATAGTTGTAGAATATTTTTGAACTCTCTTTGAGGTAAGAGTTTTTTACTGAAAGAATAAAGGATGCGCCGGTACCGTCTTCCCCTTTTGCCTTGACGATAGGGCCTTCCAGTAAAACCTTTGCTCCAAAAGTACTGGCGTCAATCTTACCTGCAATCCGGTTTTTGTTCCCGTCCCGGGTGGTGATATTCATAATGGAAGAAAGCCTTCCTCCGTATTCTGCTCCAAAACCACCGGTCATTACATCCACATTTTTCAGGATGTCCACATCAAAAACGGAAAATAACCCGATGGAATGGAACGCCTGGAAAAGTTCCATCCCGTCAAGCAGAACCTTGTTCTGGATCGGGGGGCCGCCACGGATGTAAAGCTGTCCTCCCTGGTCGCCGGAAAAGATAACTCCCGGAAGGATCTGAAGGTACTGTGCAAGGTCGGGTTGCCCGCCAATGGTGGGGATCTGCCCAATTTCTTTCGGTGT
Source organism: Bacteroidales bacterium (assembly GCA_049516815.1). GTDB lineage: Bacteria > Bacteroidota > Bacteroidia > Bacteroidales > FEN-979 > FEN-979. The sequence goes on from JBEKST010000029.1 coordinate 11,445, forward strand.
TATTTTGATTATGGAGGTCTGTATTTCAACTTTTTTGTTCTCCTTTGCGGCAGAGATATTGATCTCTTCCAACGTATAAGTGGATTTCTTCAGGTATAGCTTTTTTGTAAGAAGATCATTGTTTTTTATCGTAATGGGGATCTGTAAGGTATCAAACCCCATGTATGAGACCATTAAGATATACTGTCCCGGGGGAATCTTCATAATGGAAAAAAAACCGTTCACATCCGTAGCTGCTCCCAATGAAGTTTTATAAAGGTATACATTAGTGAAAATTACCGGCTCTCCACTCTCTGATTCGTAAACAAAACCCCGGATAACCCCGTTTTGTGCCTGGAGCTTTGAAGATGTCGAGTAAATGAGTAGGAAAATAACAAGGAAGAATGGAAACAGTAACTTTGACCTCATAAATATGGTAATGGAAGTAAATAATTATTAAACTACAAAAATAGATATTCTGATACAGAAAAAAAATAATATTAAAAGAGGTTCATCTGGCATGGGTTCATCTGTTCTTTAGGTTATTCGGAAATTCTTTTTACTTTTGTTCATAATAAATAATTCTTATACTTATATGCAAAGACTTCTACTTCTGGGGGATGAAGCCATCGCTCAGGGAGCACTGGATGCAGGACTGTCGGGGATTTATGCTTACCCGGGAACGCCATCCACAGAAATAACCGAATTTGTTCAGCACTCCACGCAAGCGAAACAGGATAACATTCATTCAGGATGGTCGGCAAATGAGAAGACTGCCATGGAATCTGCCCTCGGAATGTCCTATGTCGGTAAACGGTCCATGGTATGTATGAAGCATGTCGGACTGAATGTTGCAGCCGATCCCTTTGTGAACTCCGCGATCACGGGCGCTAACGGGGGATTGATCATTGTTGCAGCCGATGATCCTTCCATGCATTCTTCCCAAAATGAACAGGATTCGCGATTTTTTGGAAAATTCGCAATGATCCCTGTCCTGGAGCCGTTAAACCAGCAGGAAGCCTATGATATGGTTCATTATGGATTTGACTTCTCGGAACGTTATAAAGTTCCCGTAATGCTTCGAATCACTACCCGCCTGGCTCATTCCCGTGCCGGTGTAAAAAGGAGAGATCCCCGGAAAAAAAACGACCTGAAACTCCCGGAAGACCTTCGTCAGTTTGTCCTGCTGCCCGCCATTGCACGGAAAAGATACCGTAACCTTCTGAAGATGCAGGAACTATTCACGCAGGAATCAGAAACTTCGTCCTTTAATCAATATATGGATGGCCCTGATAAATCACTTGGCATCATCGTTTGTGGTATTGCCTATAATTATTTACTGGAGAATTATCCCGACCGGTATATTCCGTATCCCATCCTGAAAATCGGACAGTATCCATTGCCAAAGAAAATGATTGAACAGCTTTATTCAGAATGTGATGAAATTCTTGTTATCGAGGAAGGTTACCCCATCGTTGAAGAATCTCTGAAAGGATTGCTTGGTAAGGGATTGAAAATAAAAGGCCGGCTCGATGGAACCATTCCCAGGGATGGTGAACTAAACCCAAACATTGTTGCTGTATCCCTTGGGATGAAAGACACCTATGGTTTGCCTGTCCCTTCCCTGGTAATCGGCCGTCCTCCTTCATTGTGTTCGGGATGCCCGCATATTGATTCTTACAAGGCCCTGAACGAAGCCCTTGAAGGATTACAGAAAGGACACGTTTTCTCTGATATTGGTTGCTATACGTTGGGTGCACTGAAACCTTACGAAGCCATCAACTCCTGTGTAGATATGGGAGCTTCGATCACAATGGCAAAGGGCGCTTCAGATGCAGGGTTGGTTCCTTCCGTCGCTGTTATCGGTGACTCTACCTTTAGCCATTCAGGGATGACAGGATTATTGGATGCCGTTAATGATAAATCCCCGATCACTATTTTTATTCTTGATAATGGCACTACCGCCATGACCGGTGGCCAGGATTCACCGGCGTTCGGGAAGATCGAAGCTATTTGCAAGGGAATAGGAGTAGAAAAGGAACATATTCATATACTTCGCCCGCTGAAAAAATTTCACGAAGAAAATGTTAAGATCATTAAAGAAGAACTTGCCTATTCAGGGGTTTCGATTATCATTCCACAGAGGGAATGCGTCGTAACTATTGATAAACGCGTCAGGGAAAAATTCAGGAAGGCAGCAACTGTCTGATAAAATCAAGATTATTAACCCATGAAAAGAGACATTATACTAGCTGGTGTAGGCGGTCAGGGAATTATATCAATTGCAGCTATCATCGGTACGGCCGCCCTGGAACAAGACCTTTTTCTCAAGCAATCGGAAGTTCATGGAATGAGCCAACGGGGAGGCGATGTTCAATCCAATCTACGGATTTCAGACAAGGAAATTGCATCCGACCTTATACCCTATGGGAAAGCCGATCTGATCATCTCGGTTGAACCCATGGAAGCCTTACGGTATCTGCCCTTCCTCTCTCCCGATGGATGGGTGATCACAAGCACCAAACCTTATATAAATATCCCGGAATATCCTGAGATGGACAAAGTGATGGATGAAATCCGGAAGTTACCGCATTATATTGCCTTGGATGCCGATGAGCTTGCAAAGGAAATAGGAACATTGAAAGTTGCGAACATTGTAACCCTGGGCGCCGCTTCTCCATTTCTCGACATGCGGTATGAAAAGCTGGAAGATGCCATTTGTTCTATTTTCCGGAACAAGGGAGAGGATGTGGTCAATAAAAATCTACAAGCCTTAAAAGCCGGAAGGGATTTTACTGAACGGCAAATAAATCCATAATTGCAGTTTTTATCTTATCTTTGAATTTTAGCAAGAGCGCCAAAAGAACATAACCTATGAGAATATTACAACGAAAAACATCACATTATACTGAACCGCAGAAATTTCAAAGAATGGGGCTCTATCCATTCTTCAGGGTCATTGAATCTGACCAGGATACTACGGTGACTATCAAAGGGAAAAAGGTGCTGATGTTCGGTTCCAACAGTTATATGGGGCTTACCAATCATCCAAAGATCAAGGAAGCTTCCATAAAAGCGATTGAAAAATACGGAAGCGGCTGTGCCGGTTCCCGTTTCCTTAACGGAACCCTCGACATTCATATCGAACTGGAGCGAAAACTGGCTGAATTTGTCCATAAAGATGCGGCATTGGTGTTCAGTACAGGATTCCAGGTCAATCTCGGCGTAATTCCTACCGTTACCGGAAGGAATGATTATATCCTCATCGATGAACTCGATCATGCTTCCATCATTGAAGCTACCCGATTGTCATTCGCGAAGGTCATGAAATTTCGCCACAACGACATGCATTCCCTGGAAAACGTGCTAAAAAGATGTGATCCCGGAAAAATCAAACTCATCGTGGTTGACGGAATCTACAGCATGGAAGGGGATATTGCCAACCTGCCCGGGATAGTGAAATTAGCTGATAAATATGAGGCCACTGTAATGGTAGACGATGCCCATGCGATCGGTGTGATCGGGGAACATGGCTCAGGAACTGCATCCCATTTCGGCCTGACCGATAAAGTCGACCTCATCATGGGCACGTTCAGCAAATCACTGGCATCCCTCGGAGGTTTTATATCCAGTGATTTTGATACGATCAATTACATGAAACACCATTCCCGCTCCCTGATCTTCAGCGCCAGTATGACGCCAGCATCAGCAGCAGCAGTCCTAGCAGCCCTCGACATCATCAAAGCCGAACCCGAAAGAATTGTGAAACTCTGGGAGCTCACCCACTATACTATCGATAACTTCAAACGGATGGGTTTTGATATCGGAAAGAGTGAAACACCGATCATACCGCTTTATATCAGGGACAATCTGAAGACCCTCAAACTGACCCGGATGTTGCTCGATGAAGGGGTATTTGTAAATCCGGTCGTCTCCCCGGCCGTCAATAAAGATTCTACCCTGATCCGGTTTTCTCTCATGGCTACCCATACCAAAGCCCAGGTCGACATTGCCCTGGAAAAATTTGATAAACTCGGGAAAAAGCTAGGCATCATTCATTGATAAATTCCAGGAGAACATATGGAAGTCTCAATTAAAAAGGTCAACACAAAGAATGACCTGCGGAAGTTTATTAATTATCCCTATTCCTTATACAAAGGCGATAAATTCTGGTGTCCACCCATGCGCCTCGATGAGAAGAATACCCTTTCCCGGACAAAAAATCCCGCCTTCGAATTCTGCGACGCCGAATATTTTCTGGCCTACCACGGAAAAAAGCTTGTCGGGCGGGTTGCAGGGATCATCAATCATAAAGCCAACGAACGATGGAACGAGAAACTGGTACGGTTCGGATGGATCGATTTTATTGATGATCCACAGGTTTCTGCAAAACTGATTGAAGCTGTCATCGCATGGGGAAAGGAAAAAGGGATGACCGGTATTCATGGCCCGCTCGGGTTTTCCGATATGGATAACGAAGGAATGCTGATCAAAGGTTTCGGGGAACTATCCACCCTGGCATCCATCTATAATTATCCGTATTACCCTGAACATATGGTACGCCTTGGTTTTGAAAAGGCCGCCGACTGGATCCAATATGAATTTGAAGTACCGCAGGAGATTCCGGAAAAAGTGGAACGGTTGTCGAAATTAGTCATGGAAAAATATAACCTGCACTTGGTACAGGCAAAAAAATCCAAAGACCTCCTTCCTTATGCCGGAAAGATGTTTGTTTTACTAAACCAGGCCTTTGATGAACTATACGGATTCACGTCCCTCACGCAGAAACAAATAGACATGTATGTGAAGACCTACTTCGGCTTCATCCGTCCGGAATATGTTTCTTTTGTAGTCGATGCACACGATGATATTGTGGGTTTCGGTGTCTCGATGCCTTCAATGACAAAAGCCCTGCAAAAATGCAACGGCAAGTTGTTCCCATTTGGATTCATTTACCTTCTCCGTGCCATAAAAAAGAACGACACGATCGACATGTACCTGAATGGCGTCAGACCGGATTATCATGGGAAAGGCGTGAATGCCTTGTACTATTATGAAATGCATAAAGCATACATCCGCAATCATATCAAACTTGCCATATCCATGCCTGCGCTTGAAGACAACGCCATCCGGGACTGTGCTCCAGTTCGTTTTCCAGCCTTCCCGCAGATGCTTCATCCGGCGCTCGGGATCCTCGGTGACGACGCCCAGGCGGTCGTTGATGTCCAGCAGCCCTCGAATGTTCCAATCGGCATACGATGTGGAATCGATGAAGTGGAAACGGCTTACGCCCAGTTGCTGCAAGCCGAGCACCAGCCCTTCATAGAACTGCGGGTCGGTCCCGGTGCCCCAAAGTTCCTCCGCTTTCCTGGTCCGGCCGGCCAGGCCGGTGACGTTGGGCTTCAGGATGACCCTGTGGGTGATGGGCACGCCCGCATCGTCGCGCGCCACGAAAATCGCTTGCGCCAGATGCAGTCCCTCGCGCCGCTTGGCTTCCGCGTCCATCTTGTGCGCCG
>JBEKST010000030.1:0-20865 GCA_049516815.1 Bacteroidales bacterium
TTGCCGTATGGAATGGAATTGAATGGAGCAAATTAGGTAACTTCCCTAATAATCAATTTAATATAGGTTGTTGGACTTCAGTTTGTACAGACGGCTTTGGAAATGTTTACACCGAAGCTGATATTGATCATCCATATCCTACTGGTTCTTATCTTACGGTAGCCAAATGGGATGGAATGGGATGGAGTGAACTTGGTAACAGCATCAATCCCTTTAATCCAAATGGCAGTATTCTTACACTATGCACAGACGCAACGGGAAATGTTTATGCTGCGGGTAACTTTACAAATTCTGATGGTTATTACTACGTGGCGAAATGTGCCAAGATTGACCAGGTTAAATGGATACGCCTGAATTCACACACTTCGAATAAGCTAAATTCCATCAACTTTACCAACCCGAACACTGTTGATCCTGCTGGTCAAAACCAGAATGTGGGGTATGTCGCTGGCTCAGGGGGCACCATCCTAAAGACGACCAATAGCGGTTCAAACTGGACTTCGTTGAGTTCAGGCACCTCAAACTCGCTTAACTCGATATTCTTTCTCAATGCAAATTATGGATATGCGGTTGGTGCGGCGGGAATCATATTGAAAACAATCAACGGCGGTACGAACTGGGTTTCTCAAAATTCGGGTATAAACAATCAGTTAAACTCCGTTTATTTTACAGATACCGCCACAGGGTATGCTGTCGGTGTTGCGGGAACCATCTTAAAAACGATTAACGGCGGCACGAACTGGACTGCGGTGAATTCGGGGACTGACACCCAGTTAAACTCCATTTATTTTACCGATTCAAACCATGGATATATTGTGGGAGTCTCTGGCACAATTCTAAAAACAACTAATGGCGGGGGAAATTGGTTGGCTATTTCTTCTGGCACCATCAACACGCTTCATTCGGTTAAATTCATCGATGACACCACGGGGTTTGCCGTCGGAGATAGTGGTACCATTTTAAAGACCACGAATGGCGGAACGACATGGACAGCAAATAACGTGCCCGTGTCGATGTTTTTATCTTCCGTTTATTTTACCGATGCGGACACTGGGTATGCATCAGGAGCAAACGGAGCCATTCTGAAAACCACCAACGGCGGAACAAACTGGGCGGTTCAGAATTCGGGAACATCACAGAATTTATCTTCAATCTGTTTTACAGCTCCTAACGCAGGGTATGCCATTGGGGACAGCGGCACAATTATCGCTACCACGACTGGTGGAATAGGCGGAATACATAACCTTTCCAGTAAAGACAAACCGCTAAAGATTTACCCGAACCCTTCGTCCTATAAGGTCACGGTGGAAACATCCGAAATGCCTGCAAAGGGTCAATTATCCATTATGAACCTGAATGGGAAGGAACTCATAAGGCAACAGGTTTCGGCGCCAAGAAACGTTGTTAATGTAAACAGCCTTCCAAGCGGTGTTTACTTTATAAAGCTTCAAAACGAAAAGACAGTTCAGGTAGGCAAATTCATAAAAAACTAAACCACTCTGGATTTTTAATCTAGAGTGGTTTAGTTTTCCTTTTCATGTTTTCAATTTCTTTTTCCTATTATAGGAATAAAAGAAATTGTGTATTACCCCAATTCTATTGCTTTTTTTTCCAAAGAAGCAGAAGAGAATTTAAGATAAGGAGCAAGATTAAACCGATGTAGGAAACAATTTCAGTAATAGTAGCACGAAATCCCTCATTGATTCCATTTCGTAAAATCCAAAGAATGAAAATTATATTCCCGATGATAGCGATATTTTTAAAAATTCTTAGCATAACTGTATTATTTGAGTTGTTTGATCTGATTTTAATTATTCGGTTTTTATATCAATTTTGACATCGCCCGAATTGGATAAACTTCATAAGTATGCAGCCCATTGGCTGGATCATTTGCAAGTAGATTGTTAAGCTCTCGCTCATCATCTACTTGTACCACTCCGATTCCAAATCCTCCTTTGGAATCAGAAACTAAACCTATAACAATAGCTGTCTCTGCCTGAATGTGCGGCTTCCTATATTCAACGTGCTTTGCCATGATTGCTCGTTCCTCTTCAGTCATATCTAGTACGAAGGATAGTCTTGGGGGGGGGGTAGTTTTAGGAAAAAAGTTTTCTTTGCCATGTTTTAAATTACTTTTCAAATATATCTATCTGTTATGCTTAAATAATTTCAGGAATAAAAATCCAAATAGTCCACCTATTGACCCAAGAATACTTGCAATTATGGGACTAAGCAATAAATGGAAAAAACCAGCACCCCAGAAGTCCTGAACAATAAATGCATTAAAATCAGTCATTCCGCTTCTTTTAAAGTCTTCATAATCTCCTTCAGCCTTTAAAACTGTTATCTGTTGACTTGTCCCGTGAAACAAATAAAAAACCAACAGTACGGCACATAACCAAATGAGAGAAGCAACTATGCCACACCAGAAAGAAGTCAGAATTGAGGAAAAATATTTTTGAGTTGCCACTACACTCCACAAGCCTGAAAGAAAAAATAAAAAAAGTGCTAAACCAAATTCAATCTTGCCCATGATTATATTTAACTGACCACTTGGCAGTAAAATATATTCCAGAATTATTTCAAGAAAATATATGGAACCTATGATGAGCCCGAAAATAAGAGAATATTGAAGAATATTATGGAAAACCCTTTCAGTAGGTTTTATACAATAAAAGGAAACTCCTGCATATACCAGCAGAATAGACAATGATGTGATAAATCCACTCACACCGTTGCTTGAAGCTGTTATGGCAGTGGGAACCAACAACTCTCCATATACAACAAGAAGAACATTTATTATAACACCAAAAAGAAGTCCATTACGGAATTTTAAAGAGAACAGAGTTTTTTCCTTGATATTCATTTGTAAAAGTTAAGGATAAATGATTAAAGGCAGACTGCTATCCACCTTGTTTGCTTAGCTTTTTATTTATCTTTTTTACGGTCCGAAGTGTTCGATGCGATCCAGAACAAGATTGTAAAAGCTGAGACAAAATATGGAAAGATTCCGTAAAGTGTGTCAGACACAGAGTGAGAATGGCGGTCAACTGCAATAAAAACAGTTACACAAAAAATCAGAGCACAAAGGCTTATTAAAATTCCTATGACTGATATTGGGATATAAATCCATCCAATCTTTTTAAACCAGTATGTTTTCATGATCAGATATTTTAGGATTGTCTTATTTTTTTGATGATTTGGGGTTTAAGGATTTCACATAATCATAACTTAAGTCAAAGAAGGGTTTTAGTTCTTCAGTATTCTTTAGAAGCACATCAGGAACTAACACAAATTCCTTTTTGACCCTCCCATAAGAAACAAATAGAATCGTTTTATATATTCGGAGAAATTCTTCTCTTTCTTTCTCTGGAAGCCTTAACCCAAATGACCCATCCTTTTCAAGATAAGAGAACATGTGCCCATGAACGGAAGTGTATGGTACTGTTGCACCCTTTAGTTCAATGTCTGGATTTGTTTTCACGAGTTGCCTGAATAAATTCAATTTTGTTTCATACATATTACTTGCCATAGTTTACTTGTCTTTAATAATGCTTCTTTCGGTTCCATTCGAGTCTTTCCAGGACCACCATCTCAACTTTTCAGGGTCTCTCAATTCTTTTTAGTCTGAGCATAATAGATCGCACAACGGAAGGAGTAAAGTAAGCAACGACCCTGAATCGATCCTGTAAACTTGTTCGACAAATCATAAAGTACCTCAGGGTCTTTGCCCTTAAGGTCGGCTACTGATCTGATTCCTATATTCCAAAGATCAATGGTTATAGATTTCCCAATAGAGGGGATGAAAATGAGTTCTTTGATGGATTGGTCTTTGGTCATGGCAGGTTCAATGGCGGAATTATTAACCAAAGGTAGAAAAACTGTATGAGTCAAATGAGAACATGGTCATTATCTGGAATGACCTGAAATTGACATCAGTCCTATATTAGGATTTCCGAAATTTTTGTTGCTAAAAATTTTTAAAGAAATATCTTAAACTTTTTTACCACAGGCATCAGGGTAAAACAACTTAAGTGTGTAGTTAAATATACGCAAATTGAAAAATCAACCGTAAAATCCACAAGACAATGAAAAAAATTAGCTTTATCAATCTGAGCCTCTACATTCTTGCAATACTGGCACTCTCTCTGACGGGTTGTAAAAAAGAGACCAGCACTACTACTCAAACAACTGCTAATACAACATCCATTCAGAACCAGTCGAATGATGAGATAGCAGTAATTAATGCATCCGATGAAGCCCTTAATGACATAAATAATGTACTGGGTGGGGGACAAGGAACACTGAAATCAACTGAATTATTGCCCTGCAATGCCACACTGGATTCCACAACAGTCTATCAAGACACGATTACTTATTACATTACCTATAATGGGTTAAATTGTGATGGGAACCTTTTCCGTACTGGACAGGTTGAGATTAAAAAACATGTTCATACAGAATGGCATAATGCAGGTGCAACAATAAAATGCACATATATCAATTTCCATGTTTACCATGTGCTGCATCCTGATAAAGCCATTGCCATTAATGGGTCAAAGACTTATGAAAATATAACTGGTGGATTATTGCTTATGCTTGGTACCTCTTTGGATTCCATTATACACAAAGAATGGGGATACATGGTCATCACTTTTGATAACAATACTACAAGGTCATGGAATATTGCCCGTCAGCTTAAATATACCAGATTCGATCATAAGCTCATCCTCACGACAGATGGTAATGGTACTGCCCATGGTTATAGCAATCTTGTGATCTGGGGCGTAAACAGAGATGGTGAGCAATTCTACGATCAGATTTTACAACCTAACGTATTCAAACAAAAATGTGAATGGGACGGCTGTGCAGGTCAGAGGAAACTGATGATCCCTTCGGATAATAAAGGTGCTACCATTACATGGGGTTATGATTCAAACAACCAGCCAATCACAGGCAAGGAATGCCCGACTAAATACAAAGTCGATTGGTACAACAATGGTCAAAGCGGAACCATGTACCTTTGGCTTCCATAAACGCTCAATCATTCCATGAAAGAAAGGCTGTTCTGAATTACTAAGTGCAGCCTTTCTTTGTTTTATCGTATGGATACGCCTTGTAAATCCCAATGTTAAATTTCATTGTTGATGTGTCTGTCTACTTTCAAGAATTTCAATTAATTCAAGGCTGAATTCTTCTGGGTATTGCCCATATCCAACATGATGACCCAATACTTCTAAAAATGGGGCTCCTATATCCTGAGCGGTTTGAATGGCAAGTTCATACAAGAAATTCCCTTTACTTTCTTTCCCCGCTATAAATACAATTTTAGAACGAACACCCTTGATCTTCTCTGTATTCAGCTTATACCTATCGACCCCTTTTGACTCATGCTCCAAGAAAAATTTCGTATTAGCTGTTTTTCTTTTTTTGGCATCTTTTGAGACATGCATGAATTTTTGTCCGACAAGATTTGATGGAACTAATCCAAAAGTTTCTGTGAACCTGCGCATCGCTTCAAAGGGTGTTTCGTTTTGCATAATCTCTGGAACTTTCCCAGCTCTTTCGCTTTCTGGAAGCTGATTTACCAATGGGGGTTCATGGGCAATGACTTTTTTCACGAGCGATGGATATCGTGCAGCTAAATCAAGAGCGATGACGGCTCCGATGCTGCTTCCAAAAACACAAACAGGGTCTTTAGTAATAGCTCGTAACAAAGCTCTGACATCATCGGTCTGTGTCTCAATGTTTATGATCTCTTGGTCCGAGATACTGGCAATAGGACTTCGGGCATACCCTCTCCTGTCATAAGTAACGACAGTATATTTACCTATAAGAAACGGGATGATGTTTTCGTAGCTGTCGGCATCACCTGTCCCACCAGTAATCATGAAAAGTATTGGTTTCCCCTCACCATATGTTTTATAAAAAATGCTTGCATTATTAACGGAAACATTCCCCGTAGTTACATTAAAATTCATGTTTATTTTTTTTGTTTTTAGGCACAAATCATTTCTCTCCGACCTGAACCTTTTGGTGCCATTTGATCTTTTCAGTCCCAACATATTTAAATCCAGCACTGATAATGATTTTCTTGAACTCTTTTGATGTGAAAAAGTTAACTTCAGCACGATCAAAAAGATGCAGACCTTTTGAAAATTGTCTGAATATCCAATTATCAACTGGGGGATCAAGGATGTAAACCTTTCCATGAGGGTTTAATAGCCGATACATTTCTTTCAGTGCTTTGTCAGGATGCAGATAGTGATGGAAAGAATTGGTGCAGATAATAATATCAAATTGGTTGCCTTCAAGAGGGATTTCTTCCGCATTGGCTTTGATAAAATAAAAATTCTTTCTTCCCTTAAAGTTTTCTTTAGCCTTTTCGATCATCTTTTCCGACAGATCAACTCCATAGAAAGTTCCTTTGCCGTCATTCGCATTAGCTGCCTGATCTAATGCCCAACCCGTTCCACATCCGATATCAAGCATGCAGACATTCTCTTTAAGGTTCAGTAATGAGATGACGCCTAATTGAGCTGATCTTAAGTAATCATATCTTAGGCTCTTGCCATCAATTGTCTCAGCCCATTTATCCCATTTGGCTTCATTGATTTTTAAATGTTTTGATTCGTCCATGATAGTTGGATTTAAAGATGCAACAATTCGTCATTTTTTTCATTCATCTACTGTATTAGACGAAAGATGTTTCATTTATTGCTATTTCAGTGATCCTTCTTATAAATTCCGATTTCCCTTCGGTATAATCCTCCCGATCATTCCTGTATTTCAAAGCCAGTTTTAGTTTCAATGCCTCATATTCTTTGGCAACTGCGGGATTGGCAATCAAATAGTCCCTGAAATAAAGCCTATCCCAGAGTCCAGTATGGCTTTGAAGAGCCATGTGTATATGATAGCATTGACCCTTAAACCCTTCTGGAGTATAGCCCTTCACGAACATCATATAGGGTGGTGGACAATCCTCCCTTAAGATAAATTGGTAACCACAGCCAGTCATTTTCTGAATGATTGCGGGCTTGATCTCTTTTTCAGATGGTATCTCAACCAGAATATCGATAGTAGGTTTGGCAGCAAGGTTGGGGATGGCAGTGCTCCCAAAATGCTCGATCTTGAGCACAAAGGGGGAGATGATTTTCTCAATCTCAGCTTTCTCCTTAAGGAAGAGATCGTGCCATTGAGAATTGTATGGAACTATCTCAACTGGAAAGAGTTTGCCCAGTTCTTCAGATGATAATTCGTTAAGATCTTTGACCATGACCCTGTAATAACTGTTTTTTCCTTAATTTCATTTATCTGCATATTCACTTATAAAATTTCTAAAAAAATTATTTAGTTCCGATTTCTTTATTCCTAATTCCTTCTCAATCACATCCGAAAAAGTGTTTTGCTTTTTTGAGTATCGCAATAGTGCTAACACCTTTGGAAAGCCAAACTTGTCAATGGTATATTTTATTATAATTGCCCCTAAAACGTATTGTGGGTTTGTCTTGGCGTCTATATATCCGAATTTGTTCTCATCAGTTAAAATTAAATCAGGTTTGTCTTTAATATATTCATTTAGGTAATTGAGATGCCATTGAAAAGTGTTTCCCAAATTGCCCCCAAAATATGTTGCCAATCCTTCATCAAAAAATCCTATAACATCAGGATTCTTAATTTTTGTGAAATAGTGTACCAATTCATGCCTGTGGTTCTCATTTATAGATGAAAGAATCATATTGTCCTTGAAAATGAACTTTCCACCGTGTTTGCCTGTACCCGTGCCACCATCATAAATAAAACCAAGATGATTCATCAAATAGGTTGGATTCTTCTCAACAAGATAAATCAATGTTTTGGGTATCGGACAATTAAACAGGTTTGACAGACTATCCTCAAAATTGGTGAAGTTCAAAGCATTCTTGTTATCAAATTTATAATCTGAAGGATAGTAATAGCATACATTCTTGACGTTTGTAACCTTTAGTCTCTCTTTATCCAGATAAAAATAGTTGAACAGTTTAAACTTGTCATTGACTTTTTTAGCCAATACATAAAATATTACCTGCGTCTTGAATCTACTCGATGAATCATCAACAAATCCTTTGACGTTCATTATCTTAAAAAATCCTTGTCCTATGGGTTTAATACTTAGGATATTGGTCTGAGAGATGCTAAGGTATGGATCGGCTGAAAGGATCAGGTCAGGATCATTGTACAGTTGTTTTTCCTCATCATTCCAATAAATGAATCCAGCCGTATCTATTTTGTCTGCAAATCCATAAACTCTCCTGATGAGATAATTCTTCCACAATTCTGTGATAGATCGTATGTCACTATTACTTGTATCGATGCTCCAGTAATTGAATCCAATTAATTTATCAAAATATGTCGGCTTTGACTGGCTAAATATAAGCCATGGGAAAAGCATTAGGGCAATAAAGCAAAAGGTTTTCATAGGAAAAGAATCATTGAAAGCCAAAGATATCTCATTCTCGGCAATCTCATAGCAGTGTAGTAACCTCGTTTAAAGTAATTTCAACGGGATTCTTTGTTTTGATGGTTATAAATGATTCAAGAGGGAAGGAGTTGCTAAACCTTTGTATGACGGACTATTTGAAAAAAAACATCAATATTTTTTTACTCGTACACCAACACAGAATCGACACAAATATATATAAAACATGAATATGAACTCTATAGAAAAAATGTTTTAAAAACTTGTTAATATTGGTATTTACAAATAAAAAAAAAGGTACTGATTTTTACAGTACCTTTTTAAGTTTTTGTGATCCGCCTGGGATTCGAACCCAGGACCCCCGCCTTAAAAGGGCGATGCTCTACCTACTGAGCTAGCGAATCTCCTTCTAATTTTTGAGCGTGCAAAAGTACGGGTTTGTTTTTAATATTCCAATTGGTCAGGAGAAAAAGATTTTACGGGGGAAATAGATAGATAAATGCTGGATGCTGGATTGCTAAATTGTGACTCTGTGACTCTGTCACTTCTCTCCCTTCACCTTTTATATCTCACACATCAAATCTCAAATCCCACACATCCAGCATCCAGCATCCAGCATCAGCCATCATTGCCGGACTAATCTATAAGTAAAGGGACAAGTCACCTTTCCCTTCTCGGATGATCACCGGTTCATCGCCAGTGCAATCCACGACGGTGGAGGCGATGTTTCCCCCGTGGCCGGAATCAACGACGATGTCCACGAGATCCCGGTATTTTTCATAGATCAGTTCTGGATCGGTGGAATATTCAATGATCTCATCCTCGTCGTGGATCGAGGTGGACATGATAGGATTTCCAAGTTTCTCGACGATCTGCAGGGGAACAAGGTGGTTGGGAATACGGATCCCTACCGTTTTCTTTTTGCTCTGGAAATAATGCGGAACATTATTATTGGCATTCAGGATGAAGGTGAATGGACCGGGCAATGCTTTTCGCATCAGGCGGAAGATATGATTTGCTATGGGCCGGGTAAAATCGGAAAGGTGACTAAGATCATGGCAGATAAAGGAAAAATTGGCTTTTTCCCTTTTGATGCCCTTGATCTGTGCGATCCGGTCGACCGCCTTGATCTGTGTGATGTCGCATCCCAATCCATAGATCGTATCCGAGGGATATATCACCAAACCCCCGCTGTGCAGGCAGTCGGTGATGATCTTCAGATGACGCTCACCGGGATTATCGGGATGAACCCTTAATAGCATTTACGATTTTAAATTTTAGATTTTAGTTTGAATTTACGATTTCGGATTTTAGATTGTCGAATGTTCAAAAAGCTAAATCGTAAATCAAAAATCTAAAATTGTAAATTGAAAAAAGGGTAAGCCCCTTATATCGCTCCGCTCGACCATCTTACCCTTGCTTCCTTCCGAACCTGGGGGAGTTTGACGGGAGCTGGTCGTATAAGACTTACCCCGGGGCAAAGATACAATTTTGTCTGCTTTCGCAATCATTCTTCATATTTTTTTGTAAGTTTGCCCTGTATTCAACCCTTAAAACATAAAACAATGGAAGAAAAACAAACATCCCTGGGCACGCATACACTGATCTACGGCGTCATCACCGGTGCAGCATTGATCGTTTTTTCACTGATCATGTATGTTTCCAATCTTTACATGAACCAAACATTGGGGTATATTTCATTCCTGATAATGTTTGCAGGAATGGTACTCGGGTCAATGCAATACCGTAAGGTTCAGCTCAAAGGGTATATGACTTACGGACAGGCATTTTCGGCCAATTTTCTGATCGGTTTGTTTGCAGCCATCGTCTCCACTATCTTCTTTTTCTTCTATATCAAATACATCAACACGGGACTGATCGAGGAAATACTGGCCCAGGCGAGAACAAAAATAGAGGCAAAAGCAGGAAATATGTCCCAGGAACAGATGGACCAGGCAATGATGTGGACTGAACGGTTTATGACGCCAGTGTGGATGGTTATTTGGGGATTTTTGGGATATGCCTTCTGGGCAGCTATCTTTTCATTAATCATTTCCATTTTTATGAGGAAGAAAAATCCCAATGCTCCTACTATGATCTAATCTGAACTAGATGAATATTTCAGTTGTAATACCTCTTCTGAACGAAGAAGAATCACTTTCTGAACTCGCAGCATGGATCGAACGGGTGATGCAGGAAAATCATTTTTCATATGAGGTGATCTTTGTGGATGACGGCAGTCGCGACGGATCCTGGAGTATCATCGAAGGACTGGCTGCGAAGAACCCTAACCTGAAAGGGGTCAAATTCCGCAGGAACTATGGCAAAGCTGCTGCCCTGAATGTGGGTTTCAGCAATGCAGTCGGGGATGTGGTTATCACCATGGATGCGGATATGCAGGACAGCCCGGATGAGATACCCGGGTTATATGAGATGATAAGGACTGGTGGATATGACCTGGTTTCCGGTTGGAAAAAGAAAAGGTACGATCCAATATCAAAGACGATTCCTACAAAATTTTATAACTGGACCACCCGTCGGATGTCAGGGATCAAACTTCACGATTTCAACTGCGGACTGAAAGCTTACAAAAACGATGTGATAAAAAGCATTGAAGTCTATGGCGAGATGCACCGGTATATCCCTGTTATCGCGAAATGGGCAGGATTCAACCGGATAGGGGAGAAGGTGGTGGTTCACCGGAAACGGAAATATGGAAAGACGAAATACGGGCTCGACCGTTTCCTCAAAGGGTACCTCGACCTTCTTACAATAAATTTTACGGCACGTTTTGGGAAAAGGCCCATGCATTTCTTCGGATTACTGGGATCACTTCTTTTTCTTGGAGGGTTCATCATAGCGGCTTATCTTACCTATGCAAAATTCTTCATGCAGGCATTCAAGATGACTGAACGCCCCTTGTTCTTCTTTGGCCTGCTGGCAATGATCCTGGGAACACAGCTTTTTGTTGCAGGCTTTCTCGGTGAGATGATCACCCGGACAGCTGCAGATAAAAACCAATACCTTGTCGAAAGAACACTTGGACTCTAATAAACGTAAGGTAGTGATCATCGGTTCAGCCCACCCCCTCAGGGGAGGCCTTGCAACCTATAACGAACGGCTGGCAAAAGAATACATCAACCAGGGAGACAACGTTACCATCTATACCTTCAGCCTGCAATATCCCGGTTTCCTGTTTCCAGGGAAAACTCAATATTCAACAGAACCTGCGCCGAAAGAGATCCCCATTAAGATCAAGATCAATTCCATCAACCCGCTGAACTGGATCAAGGTAGGACGAAACATTAAAAATGAACAACCCGATCTGGCTATTATCAAATTCTGGATCCCTTTCATGGCGCCATGCCTGGGTACAATCTGCAGAATCATACGGAAAAATAAACATACAAAGATCATCTCTATTCTCGATAACCTGATCCCTCATGAAAGACGGCCAGGCGACCTGCTTCTCATCCGTTACTGGGTCAATTCTGCAGATGGATTTATAGCCATGTCACGCTCAGTGCTTAGTGAGATCAACCAATTCCTCACTTCCAAACCTAAACCCACGCTTTTTTGTCCGCACCCCCTTTATGATAATTTTGGCGGGACAGTCCCCAAAGCCGAAGCAAAAAAACACCTGGGCCTGGATCCCGGGTATTCCTATATCCTTTTTTTTGGGTTTATCCGGGATTACAAAGGACTTGATCTTCTCCTGAAAGCATTTGCTGACGAAAGATTACGAGCATATCCCCTAAAACTTCTTGTCGCAGGCGAGTTCTATACCGATGCAAAACCCTATTATGACCTCCTGGATCAACTTCATCTAAAGGAACACGTCATAATGTATAATGAGTTTATCCCCGACAGCGTTGTTTCGGATTATTTTTGTGCTGCCGATCTCATTGTTCAGCCTTATAAAAGCGCCACGCAAAGCGGCGTTACGCAGATCGCTTATCATTTCAACAAACCAATGATCATTACCAATGTGGGAGGCCTTACTGAATTTGTACCCAATGGAAAAGTCGGCTATGTTGTGGAGCCATCAGGACCTGAGATTGCTTCATCCATTCTGAAATTTTACGATGAGAAAATGGAAGATGAATTTTCTGCCAATGCTGCTATTGAGAAGTTGAAATATTCCTGGGGAAGAATGACAGAAGCGATAGATGAAATAGCGAAATAGCGAGATAATTATCAATTGTCAATTATCAATTATAAATTAAACCATTATGATTCGCAGTAAAGCCCCCTTGCGTCTTGGTTTGGCCGGCGGTGGAACCGATGTGTCACCCTTCTCGGATGAATATGGTGGAACCATCCTGAATGCCACCATCAGCATGTATGCCTATGCAACTATCGTCCCCAGGGATGACAATATAATCATCCTTAATTCGATTGATAAAAATGAGCACTATACTTTCAAAAGTACAACCATTCTGCCTATCGACGGTGAACTTGACCTGGTGAAGGGGATCTACAACCGAGTCGTCAAAGATTTTGTAAAAATCCCGCTGTCTTTTGAGCTTACAACCTATGTGGATGCCCCTCCGGGATCAGGGCTCGGAACATCATCAACACTGGTTGTTGCGATCCTTGGAGCATTTGCCGAATGGCTAGGTTTGCCTCTGGGAGAATATGACCTGGCACATCTTGCCTATGAGATCGAGCGAATCGACCTGGGCATGGCGGGAGGGAAACAGGACCAGTATGCTGCAACTTTCGGCGGTGTCAATTTCATGGAATTTTCGAAGAACGATAAAGTGATTGTGAACCCGTTGCGGATCCATAAAAAGTACCGTGATGAACTTTCACATAACCTGATCCTTTACCATACCGAGACGAGCAGGCTTTCGTCTATCATCATTGAACAACAATCAAAAAATGTCACCAACCGGAATGAGAAAACGATAGAGGCTATGCACAAGCTGAAAGAACAGGCTGTGATGATGAAGGAAGCATTGCTGAAGGGAGAACTTGGAAAGATCGGCGAGATCCTTGATTTTGGATGGCAGTTCAAAAAAAATATGGCGGCAGGGATCACCAATCCTTTCATCGATGATATTTATTCAACAGCCATTCAGCATGGAGCAACAGGAGGGAAGATCTCCGGTGCAGGCGGCGGCGGCTTTATGTTCTTCTATTGTCCCGGAACTACTCGTTCAGTTGTGATCGAAGCCCTGAAAAAGTTCGGGGGACAAACAAAACGTTATGAATTTACCAGCAAGGGATTATCTACCTGGACACTTTAGAAAGTGGTGAACTGGTAATCTGGTGGACTGGTGAAATAATTATCAATTTTCAATTATCCATTGTCAATTAATTTTGCATTCCTGCATTAAATTATTTTATGGTTTATATTTGTAGAAAATTATTTTGATGAGAATTAAGGAAGTAATAAATGAATCTATTCTTACGAAGCAGCGCATACTGGCTGATGAGCGCCTTATTGAAGTGATCCGCGAGGTTGCGGATACCTGTGCGGAATCATTTTGTGATGGCAACAAGGTACTCTTCTGCGGTAATGGCGGGAGTGCAGCCGATGCACAACACCTGGCAGCAGAGTTTTCCGGCCGGTTCAACTACGACCGGCCACCACTTCCATCGGAGGCCTTGCATGTAAATACTTCCTATCTTACAGCAGTGGCTAATGATTATTCCTTCGATGAAGTTTATTCCCGGATCCTGCGTGGGGTTGGAATTGAAGGGGATGTGCTTATCGCCATTTCTACTTCTGGAAATTCAATAAATATTATCCGTGCACTCGAAACGGCCCGCGAAATGGGGATCATCACAGTTGGCCTGACAGGAAAAACAGGCGGTAAAATGAAGGATCTATGTGATTTTCTGATAAATGTTCCATCTACGGAAACGCCAAGGATCCAGGAATCCCATATTATGATCGGGCACATCATTTGCGAATACGTTGAATCGACGATCTTTCCTAAATAATCAAGGTATTGGAAGCAATAATTCTTGCCGGTGGCTTTGGCACCAGACTGCAAAAGATGGTAAATGACATGCCAAAATCCATGGCATTGGTAAATGATAAGCCATTTCTGGAATACCTGTTGAACTTTCTGACCGGTCAGGGAATCCAGAAAGTAATCCTTTCGGTCGGCTACAAGCGGGAAATGATACAGGAATATTTTAAAGACCATTACAAGCAGCTTGCTATTTCCTATGCTATTGAAGAAGAACCATTGGGAACAGGTGGCGGTATTCTCAACGGGTTGGAACAGGCAGAAGGCGAATCTGCCTTTGCTATGAACGGCGACAGCATGTTTCGTATCGACCTGCAGGCAATGCAGCATCTTCACCAAAAAACCGGTGCCGATCTTACGATGGCACTCCGTTACCTGGATGATACCTCACGTTTCGGAACTGTTCAGATAGATACCGAAAAACGAGTGACGGGATTTTTTGAAAAGAACCTGAAATCCGACCCGGGCTATATCAATGGAGGAATCTACCTGATCAATAAAAATTTCCTGATGGTATCTTCTTTCGGAAAGAAGTTTTCCATTGAAAAAGATTGTTTCGAGAAATGCTTTAACGAATCGGGGATCTATGGTTATCCAGCAAAGGGATATTTCATTGATATCGGGATCCCAGAGGATTACATGACTGCACAGGATGAATTTAAGCGATTTGATGATTGATTCCGGCTGGACTCTATTCCTCGACCGGGATGGCGTGATTAATGCACGAATCGTGGGAGGGTATGTGCAGAAGTGGGAGCAATTCGCATTTCTTCCGGGCGTAACGCAAGCCTTGAAAATCCTTTCACAGAAATTTTCCCGGATCATCGTGGTCAGCAACCAGCAGGGCATCGGGAAAGGCTTGATGACTGAGAATGAACTTGAGATTCTTCACCGGAAGATGATCGCTGAAATTGAAAACCATGGTGGAAGGATTGACCGGATCTATCATAGTCCCCATCTTGAAATGGAAGGTTCTGTTATACGGAAACCCAATGTAGGAATGGCTCTTATGGCCAGAAAAGAGTTTCCCGGGATCGACTTTCAAAGTTCAGTGATGGTAGGCGATTCCATTTCGGATATGATTTTTGGCAAACGGTTGAAAATGATAAATGTCTTCCTTTCGGAAGATCTCGACCAAGCGAGGAAAATCCATCACAGTATTGATTTTCTTTTCCCTGACCTGATCACTTTTGCGGAAGCAGTTTCCGGAACGAAAAATAAATAGGAACCGATTATCTAACCCGCGTGAATCCTGTAACCATCCTCATCATTTTTCTTACCTATACCGCACTGCTGTTTATCGTTACCTGGATCACAGCAAGGAGGGCCACGAACCGCGCTTTTTTCATCGGTAACAAAGCTTCTCCCTGGTTTGTTGTGGCCTACGGAATGATAGGCGCTTCCATGTCGGGAGTTACTTTTATGTCTGTGCCCGGTTGGGTAGGATCCACACAATTCTCGTACATGATACTCGTGGTGGGTTATATTTTCGGATATACCGTCATTGCAACGGTGCTTATGCCGCTCTACTATCGGCTTAACCTTACTTCGATATATTCTTATCTCGGGAACCGCTTCGGGTTCTGGTCATACAAATCGGGCGCTTTTTATTTTATCCTGTCAAGGGTGATCGGGGCTTCGTTCAGGATGTTCCTCATTGTCAACGTCCTACAGGTGTTCGTGTTTGATGCGTGGAAGATCCCTTTCGGGGTAACCGTCCTGATCTTTATTATTCTGATCCTCCTCTATACATTGAAAGGAGGGATAAAAACAATTATCTGGACCGACACGATCCAAACGACCTTTATGCTGTTGGCGCTGGTTTTTTCCATTTGGTTCATCATAAGGAACCTGGGTAGTTCTTTTCCTGCCATGTCGGCGGATGTGATTCACAGCGCCTACTCAAAGATGTTTTTCAGCGACTGGCACGATAAGCGATTTATCCTTAAACAGTTGCTCAGCGGTGCTTTTATCGCGATTGTTATGACTGGGCTGGACCAGGAGATGATGCAGAAGAACCTCAGTTGCAGAAGCCTGAAAGATGCTCAAAAAAATATGTTCACCTTTACCGGGATCATGGTTTTTGTGAACTTTATAATACTTTGCCTCGGGGCAGTCCTTTTTATTTACACCGACCGGGCGGGTATAAAAGTCCCTTCACGGACAGATGATCTTTTCCCGATGATCGCCATCCAATACCTCGGTCCTGTTGCCGGGATGATATTCCTGGTCGGGTTGATATCAGCGGCTTATCCGAGTGCAGACGGGGCATTAACATCTCTCACCACCTGTTTCAGCATCGACTTCCTGGGACTTGACAAACGTGCAGACCTTGATGAAAAACAAAAGAAACGTGTACGATACATGGTTCATATTAGTTTTGCCTTGATTTTACTGATGGTTATCATAGTATTCAGGGCCATTAATGACAGGGCCGTGATTACAACGTGAAAGATCGCTGGGTGCCGGTAATAGTAATCACTTCACCGGTATTCTGTTATTTTCTCAGCAATTATTCGGATGTACTTTTAGGAGGCTACAAATTCGGTTTTGAACTATTGCTTGTTAATGGAATTATTACTTTTGCAGGGTTATTCCTGCTCAGAAAAAAACGGGCGATCGGATAGAAGAGGGGAACGGATCAACCTCATCCTTAAAAAACAAAAAAAATGCGCAGAATTATTTTTCCCTTTATTTTCATCCTTTTAGGATTTTTACTGAATCCGGGATTTTCCCAGATCAATGTTTTTCATATTGATAATAATTTAAATCTTACGAAGAAGGAAGGTGTATTTTATTCACTTCCGAGAACGGTAATCAGGATCGATGTAAACATCGATCGGATCGAGAACTACAAAGGGCCCTATTCCGAATATGCCCTGAAATACCTTGGATTAAAGAATGTTGTGATGGTCAATTCGGTGGAATATAAGATCACCGGTATGACGGTCACTACATCGCAGCAGCCGGATCCCGACCAGTATTATTTTCTTGAACTTGCAGGAAAATTGTCGAAGGACGAAAAAGCCGGGCTATTGTCATTTACCGAATCAGGGTTGATTCTTGGCACTATCCCTGAACGCATTGACACAGTTGCTAAAGAAGAAAAAATCATCAATAAAGAAGAGCCGGGGTTAGCAACAGAGAAGGATGTCTTCCCTGAAGTCTTTAAATATTCTGCGGACGTGAATTTCTTTGAAAAAGTAGATACCATCATTCGTAAAGTGAACATCGATACGATGACCCTGGAACGGCAGTACCTCAAAAGGACCGTCATAGAGAAATCACCGGAGCAAAAGGCCAAAGAAGCATCGGATTACATTGTAAAGATCAAGGACAACCGGTTTAATCTTATCAGTGGTTTCCAGGAAGTGAATTACAACAGGGAAACTCTTGAGTATATGGATTCCCAGTTAAAGCAGATGGAGAAGGAATACCTGAAGCTTTTCACCGGTATCAGCCTTCATAAAACCCTCACTTTTTCCTTTTATTATACTCCCAACCCGAACCAGGTCAATACAGAAGTACCCATCTTCAAATACATGAAATCAAAAGGCATGATGGAACTCGACGAACCTGGCGGAAAGATAGTTACCATCAAGGTACAGCGTTCGGGAACCACCAGTGCAGTTGCCAATTATCTGAAAAGAGGAAGCGAAGCAAGCAAAGTTCATGGTTTTTATTATCGCATTCCTGAACTGGCCAGGGTTACTGTAAAAGTGGATGAAAACCTGACGGAAGAAACCCAGTGCCTTGTAAGCCAACTCGGTATTGTTTCCTTCCTTCCTTCAAACAAATGGAAAGTGCAGTTCTATGAGAAAACAGGTGGAATAAAAAAAATGTCGATCGAATAATTATAGGGCTTTCCGGATCTTTACAAGTTTTTTCAGCAGATCTTCAAGCAGGTCGAGTCTGAGCATGTTGGCGCCATCGGATTTTGCGGTGGCCGGGTGTGGATGAGTTTCGAGGAAGATTCCGTCGGCTCCGCAGGCAATGGCCGCTTTTGCAATTGTCTCGATCAATTCGGGATGCCCGCCGCTTATACCGGACGATTGGTTGGGTTGTTGCAGCGAATGTGTCACATCCATGACAACCGGAACTTTAAACCGCTGCATTTCCGGGATATTCCTGAAGTCTATCACGAGATCCTGGTATCCATATGAGTTTCCCCTTTCGGTCAGGATCACCTTTTTGTTTCCGGCATAGTTGATCTTCTCGATGGCAAATTTCATGGAAGATGCAGAAGCAAACTGTCCCTTCTTGATGTTGATCACTTTCTCCGTTCTCCCGGCTGCAATCAGCAATTCAGTCTGCCTGCAAAGGAATGCAGGGATCTGTAACACATCCACATACAAGGCAGCCCGGATGGCTTCTTCTTCCGTATGAATATCGGTGAGCGTGGGAATGTTAAAATGCTCTCCCACATTCCGGATCGCCTCAAGGGCTTTTTTATCCCCTATGCCCGCAAAGGAATCGACTCTCGACCGGTTGGCTTTTCTATAGGATGCCTTGAAAATAAAGGGAATCTCAAGCGATTCCGTGATCTCTAAGATCTTTTCTGCAATCTCCATCGGCATTTTTTCATTTTCCACAACACAAGGACCGGCAATTAAAAAGAAATTACCTTTTGTCGTGTAATTCAATTTTGGAACTTCTGGCAACATAATAATTGATAATTGATAATTTTTTCGCTATTTCGCCATTTCGCTACCTGCCTACCGGCAGGTAGGTTTCGCCATTTTTCTAATATCCGTACTTTTTCTTCCACAATACTTTCAACCTTGCCCTGAGTTCATTTTCGCGTGCATTATCCTGCGGATCGTAGAATTTTTTACCGGATAGCTTCTCCGGAAGGAATTCCAGATCCACAAAGTTGTTTTCGTAGTCATGGGCATATTTATAGTCTTTCCCGTAACCGATGTTCTTCATCAGTTTGGTGGGTGCATTGCGGATGGGCAGTGGAACCGGCTGATCTCCCATTTCCTGGAAGGCTTTCTGGGCGCTTCGTATGGCTTTGTAGGAAGCATTGCTCTTTACGGAACATGCCAGGTAGATCGCGGTTTGCGAAAGGATCAGGTCGCATTCGGGATAACCGATCACATTTACAGCTTGGAAGCAGGCATTGGCCAGCAGCAAGGCATTCGGGTTTGCATTTCCAATGTCTTCTGAAGCGAGGATGACCATACGCCGTGCAATAAAGAGCGGGTCTTCGCCTGACTCGACCATCCTGGCCAGCCAGTAAACTGCAGCATTCGGATCACTCCCGCGCATCGATTTGATAAAGGCAGAGATCACATCGTAATGCATCTCACCGCCTTTATCGTACATGGCCAAGTTCTGCTGGATGATTTTAACAGTTAACGCATTGGTGATGATGATCTCTTTTGTTTTTTTGCTTTCGGCATTCACAATGAGTTCAAGGGCATTGAAGAGTTTCCTTGCGTCACCACCGGAAATGCGCATCAGGGCTTCTGTTTCTTCAATGCGGATCGTGATACCGGAATTTTTTTCAAGCCTTTCTTTCCCGAGATTCATCAGTTTTAAAAGATGTTCCTCTTCGAGGGGTTTTAAAATATAGATCTGGCAGCGTGAGAGGAGGGGAGAGATCACCTCGAAAGAAGGATTTTCCGTGGTGGCCCCGATGAATGTAACAATACCTTTTTCAACTGCACCAAGTAATGCGTCTTGCTGGGACTTACTGAAGCGGTGGATCTCATCGATAAAGAGGAAAGGGCTATCGCCACTTTCTTTTGCCTTTGCAATCACCTCCCTGACTTCTTTGACTCCTGAACTTACGGCGCTGAGGGTAAAAAATGAACGTTGCAGCTGCTGTGATATGATGTAGGCAAGCGCTGTTTTTCCGACACCGGGTGGCCCCCACAGGATCATCGAAGGAACATTCCCCGATTTGATCGCCTTGTAAAGTATGGCATCCCTGCCCACAAGATGTTCCTGCCCGATATATTCTTCGAGACTTGATGGACGCAACTGCTCTGCAAGGGGAATGACCATACAGTTGAAGAATTATGAATTATGAATTATGAATTATGAATTTAATCCAAAGTTACGATAATTAAGGTTTCTGCAAAGCATTATCGTTTTCTGATCCTGGCTTAATAACAAAGATTCTGAAAAACAATCCATCTCAGTATGTTAAAAACATCCGATTTGATTAAAAAATATTATTTATTGGCCTGATAATGAGCGCCATGAATCAAATGTTAAAAAATGTTAAAAAATAGCGGTCAAATTATTTGGAAGCTATGTTTGAATTGATTTATCTTTGCACCGAATTTAAAAATCAATAAGCAAATGAAAAAACTCGCCACATTATTAGTTATCGGTGCAGTAGCTCTCATGTACAGCTGCGGCCCAAGCGCAAAAGAATTGGAAGAAAAAAGAATTGCTGACTCTATCAGAGTA
>JBEKST010000031.1:0-16883 GCA_049516815.1 Bacteroidales bacterium
GGTAAAAGTGTGTATAATTCGGTCCCTGGGGAGAGAAATTCTTTCCGTAAAAAAGGGAAAGATAATTTTCTGCATCCGGGTAATCGGCGATCCAGGAGGCGCGGAAGAAGGGTAATTTTGCCTGTGCCTTCATTTCTTTTAAAGCTGCCGGCGGGGAAATGTCAATTTTAATATCGATGCCTATTTCTCCTGTTTTATATTGAATGTATTTGCAGATATCCAGGTAATCTGAGGTGGTGGAAAGTGTGACCGGAGGCAGGCCGATGCCACCCGGGTAACCAGCTTCATTAATTAGTTTCCTCGCTTTTTCAGGATTGTAATCATAGAATATCATAGTGGAATCGAAAGCAGGCATTCCTTTCGGGATCATACCATTCAGTCCGGGTGTTCCGATGTTGTTCCGGAGAAAACCGATCATCTTTCGCCGATCAAATGAATAATTGATTGCCTGCCGGACCTGCTTCAGGCGTAGCGGACTGTTTTTCCCAGCATCGGTATGTGTATCCACCAGAAAACCCAGGTATTCCGTATTCAGGTAAGGCTGGGCAATGAGTTTGAACTTGCCTTTGAATTCAGGCTTCAGCTTTCCATCCCGTGTAAGAAGTTCATCCTTATAACCCGGATCGATACCTGACATGAAATCCAGTTTTCTTTTTACAAATTCAAGAAAAGCCGATTGTTTATCCGCCAGGAACGTTATGGCAACAGCGTCGAGATAAGGCAACCTGTTTTTATGATCAAACTCAAAATAGTTTTGATTTTTAACGAGGACGAGCTTCACACCTTCTTTCCACATCTTGAATTTAAACGGGCCCGTGCCAACCGGGTTCTTGCGGAAATCGGTTCCGAATTTTTCTATGGCTTCATGCGGAATTACCGAACAGTACATGGTTGTCAAGATCCCAAGGAAAGGCGGGAACGGCTGTTGCAGGCGAAGGATGAAGGTCGAATCATCCGAAGTAGAAAAGTTGAACTTTCCCCCGGTTTTTTCCACATAGTTAAAGATCCAGGCACCAGGTGAAGCTACTTTCGGATCGATAATCCGTGAAAAGCTATAGGCCACATCAGCGGCCACCACCCTCCTGCCCTTCCCGCCCGGAAACGCCGGGCTGTCGTGGAAAAAGACATCTTTTCTCAAATGAAAAATATATTCCCTGCCATCAATTGAAATATCCCATGACTTCGCAATACAAGGCATGATTTTCAGGTGTTCCCCAAGTTGAACCAGTCCGTTATAGACCTGGTGCGTTGCCCAGATGTTTGCCTGGTCGCGGGCATAAGCAGGATCCAGCGATGTTATGTTCGCAGCTTCATTGTACCTGAATACGGTTTTACCCGTATCCTGATCAAACTGCGTAGAGCAACCAGTTATCGTCGAACCAATTAAACAAAAGAAAAGTAATCTTCTCATTTCATTTTTAACATCATATCGCTGACAAATGTAGGAATTTTCATTCGCCCCGTTCACCGGGAAACATGATTACTTAATTGTAACTTTGTTTCCTGAAAACTCAACAACTCACATTATGAAAAAAAATATCCTGTTATGCCTTGCTGGAATATTGGCCTTTTCATTGGTACAATCCCAGGAAACAAGAGAAAACGGTGCTTATTATTGCTCCCAGAAGAAATCAGCTATGAGCCAGCAATCCCTTTCTGAATTAAAAGAAGCATTTACCGGAGGTCCAGCTCATAACTATGATGTTTTAAGTTATACGATGAACCTGAATATCTATAACAGTTTTTTCAGTCCATACCCAAAAAACTTTGCTGCAAAGGTTATTATTCTCATCAAAGTTGATACTGCCCTTAATTTTATCAATCTGAATGCGGATTATATATCACTAACGATCGATTCGGTTAGATTGGCGGGGGTTTCCTTTACACATTTCAGTAATATTCTTACCGTACAGCTCAACCGGACCTACAATCCGGGGGAACAGTTACAGGTTAAAGTCTGTTATCATCATAACAACGTTACTGATAACGCATTTTACGCCTCCGGCGGCTTCGTATTTACAGATTGCGAACCGGAGGGTGCCAGGCACTGGTTTCCCTGCTGGGATAAACCGTCGGATAAAGCCCTGTTTGACGTAACCGTAAAGGTACCAATAACAGCCAAGTGTGGTTCAAACGGAGCGCTCGTGGATTCAATCATCAATGGGGATACCCTGACCTACCATTGGTCAAGCGCACAGCCATTGGCAACCTACCTGATGGTACTGTCTGCACGGGTGAATTACAACCTTGATATCGTTTACTGGCATAAGATCAGTAACCCCAACGACAGCATTCCGCTACGATTCTATTATACCGGCACTCGTCCGGTTTATATTGAATCTATTCTCCCCGGCATGACCACTTATTATTCACAGAATTTTATTGAACATCCTTTTCAGAAAAATGGATTTGCCTCACTCAACAGCTATTTTGGGGGAGGGATGGAAAACCAGACGCTGACCAGTCTTTGTCCCGGTTGCTGGATCGAATATCTTGTGTCGCATGAATACGCTCATCAATGGTTCGGGGATATGATCACTTGCGGTACCTGGGCCGATATCTGGCTGAACGAAGGATTTGCCACCTGGACGGAGGCTTTCTGGATCGAGAAAACAGAAGGATATACCGGATACATCGGTTCTATACACAGCGATGCTTCAGGATATCTTGCAAATAATCCCGGATGGGCCATTTCCGTTCCTGACTGGGCCAACAATACACCGCCGGTCGATGTCCTTTTTAATTTATATATTACTTATGATAAAGCTGCTTGCGCACTTCACCAGGTACGTTACCTGCTTGGCGACTCCCTTTTCTTCCAAATGATGCAAGCTTATTGCGCCGACACCAACCTGCAATTCAAATCGGCCATCACTGCAGATTTCAATGCAAAGGTCAACGAAGTATCCGGAGCCAATTATGACTGGTATTTTACCGATTGGATCTACCAGCCCAACCACCCGGTTTACCAGAACAGATACAGCATCGATTCTGTCGCGAATGGCCAATGGAATATAACCTTCCAGGCTTCGCAGGTACAGACCAACCCGGCATTTTTCCGGATGGTGCTTAATTTCAGTGTGACCTTCGCCGATTTAACCGACACAACCTTCAGGGTAATGAATGATGTGAACAACCAGGTCTTCACCTGGACATTCAACAAAAAGCCTATCCAGTTCAGTTTTGACCCCAATGATGAGATTGTTCTGAAACAGGGCACTACCGTTCTCGGTGTTTCCCAACCTGAAGCACAGGAAGGATTCCACCTTTACCAGAATATTCCAAATCCAACATCCAATACAACTAAGATCGTTTACGAACTGAAGAAAGATTCACACATACATCTGGATATTATGGATATTAGTGGAAAGATCATTGCTTCTCCTGCGGATGAATATGCTGTCCAGGGAAAACATTGG
This sequence comes from Bacteroidales bacterium, assembly GCA_049516815.1. GTDB lineage: Bacteria > Bacteroidota > Bacteroidia > Bacteroidales > FEN-979 > FEN-979. The sequence goes on from JBEKST010000031.1 coordinate 3,420, forward strand.
GTTGACGTTGACTGTTCAATCTTTGCACCGGGTATCTATTTTTATACGATGCAGGCAGGCGATTACAATCAGACACGGAAAATGATCATCACGAAATAATTCCGGATTACTTCTATCAGACCAGACACATGAAATGGATCCGATGCTTCTTTATAGTATTGGTAGGGCTTGGCTGGTGCGTTGCCCAGATGTTTGCCTGGTCGCGGGCATAAGCAGGATCCAGTGAAGTAATGTTAGCTGCCTCATTGTACCTGAATACAGTTTTACCTGCATCCTGATCAACTTTTGTAGAGCAACCAGTTATCATCGAACCAATTAAACAAGAGAAAAGGAATCTTCTCATTTCATTTTTAACATCATATCGCTGACAAATGTAGGAATTTTCATTCGCCCGGTTCACCGGAAAATCTGATTAATTAATTGTAACTTTGTTTCCTGAAACCTCAACATTCCATCTATCTATGAAAAAAATTATCCTGCTTTGCCTTATTGGCATCTTTATTTATTCGTTGGGACAATCCCAGGAAGCCAGGAAAAACGGAGCATACTATTGCTCCAAAAAGAAATCAGCTATGAGCCAGCAATCCCTTTCCGAATTGAAAGAGGCACTTACAGGAGGTCCTGCTCATAATTATGATGTTCTAAGTTATACGATGAATCTGAATATATATAACAGTTTTTACAGTCCGTACCCAAAAAATTATGCTGCAAAGACCATCATCCTGATCAAAGTAGATACCGCCCTTAATTTTATTAATCTGAATGCAGATACTACTTCGCTGAAAATCGATTCAGTCAGGATGGCAGGTACTTCTTTCACCCATTCCAACAACATTCTTACTGTGCAACTTAACCGGACCTATAATCCGGGGGAACAATTTCAGGTCAAGGTATGCTATCATCATAATGATGTTACCGACGGCGCTTTTTATGCTTCCGGCGGCCATGTGTTTACAGATTGCGAACCGGAAGGTGCGCGACATTGGTTTCCCTGCTGGGATAAGCCTTCGGATAAAGCTTTGCTGGACATAACTGTCAAGGTCCCATCCATTGCACGATTGGGTTCAAACGGAGCACTCGTGGATTCAATTATCAATGGAGATACCCTCACGTACCATTGGTCAAGCGCACAACCGATAGCTACTTATCTTATGGTTATGTCTGCCCGGTTGAATTACAACCTTGATATCATATACTGGCATAAGACAAGTAATCCGGACGATAGTATCCCATTGAGATTCTATTATAACCCTGGTGAAAATCCAAATTACATAGAAAGTATCCTTCCTGATATGTGCACCTATTATTCAGAGAATTTCATTGAACACCCCTTTCAGAAGAACGGATTTGCAACGCTGAACGGCGACTTTTACTGGGGAGGGATGGAAAACCAGACACTGACCAGCCTTTGTCAAAATTGCTGGATCGAAAACCTTGTATCCCATGAATTTGCCCATCAATGGTTCGGGGATATGATCACTTGCGGCACCTGGGCCGATATCTGGCTGAATGAAGGATTTGCCACCTGGACAGAGGCTTTCTGGGTCGAAAAAACAGGAGGCTACTCGGGATACATTAATGAAATACACAGCGATGCTTCCGAATATCTTGCCAATAATCCCGGTTGGGCCATCTACGTACCCAGCTGGGCTAACAATACCCCATCAGTCGGGATACTTTTCAATACATACATCACTTATGATAAAGCTGCCTGCGCCCTTCACCAGATACGTTACCTGCTTGGCGACTCTCTTTTCTTCCAGACGTTGCAGGCCTACTGCGCCGACACCAACCTGCGATTCAAATCGGCCATCACTGCAGATTTTAATGCAAAGGTCAACGAAGTATCCGGAACTAATTATGACTGGTATTTTAACGATTGGATCTGTCAGCCCAATCATCCGGTTTACCAGAATAAATACAGCATTGATTCTGCCGGGAATGGCCAATGGAATGTAACATTCCAGGCTTCGCAAGTACAGACCAACCCGGCATTTTTCCGGATGATGCTTAATTTCAACGTGCTCTTCGCCGATCTAACCGATACGACTTTCAGGGTAATGAATGATGTGAACAACCAGATCTTTACCTGGACATTCAACAAACAGCCCATCCAGTTCAATTTTGACCCTAATGACGAGATTGTTCTGAAACAGGGGACTACCGTTCTCGGAGTCTCCCAACCTGAAGCAGTGGAAGGGTTCCACCTTTATCAGAATATTCCAAACCCCACATCCAGTACCACGAAGATCGTTTACGAACTGAAGAAAGATTCGCACGTACGCATGGATATTATGGATATCAGTGGAAAGATCATTGCTTCTCCTGTGGATGAAAATGCTGTCAGGGGAAAACATGGGGTTGACATCGACTGTTCAACTTTTGCACCGGGCATTTATTTTTATACGATGCAGGCAGGCGATTACCATCAGACACGGAAAATGATCATCACGAAATAATTCCGGAAAACATCTATCAGTCCAGACACATGAAACGGATCCGATGCTTCTTTTTAGTATTGGGAGGGCTTGCATTTGCAGGATCACAGGCACAGAACAGCGTAGTGGAATTATCTATGAAGCCCTTGGATACCGCTCATTATTACATGAAACATTCCTATGATGTTTTGAAGTACTGCCTGTTTGCAGATCTGTATCATTGTTATCAGAATCCTTTTTCTGCAGCCTTCCCCGTCACCGAGGTGATCACTTTTAAGGTTGATTCCGCTTTAAATACAATCTGCCTGAATGCAGTTAATGCTTCACTCCAGGTGGATTCGGTCGGGTTAGCAGGGATCTCCTTTTCCCATGCCGCAGATACTCTGACTATCCGGCTCGACCATACATACAAACCCGGGAGCGAAGTGAATGTTAAGATTTCATATCAACACAAGAATGTGGTGGATCATGCCTTTTATGCCAGTGGAGGATTTGTTTTCACCGATACTCCGCCGGAAGGTGCACGTAAATGGTTTCCCTGTTGGGACCGTCCATCTGATAAAGCTCTTTTCGATCTCACGGCAAAGGTACCTCTGAATGTCAAACTGGGATCTAACGGGAGTCTAAAAGATTCTCTTATCAACGGTGATACTATCTATTATCGCTGGGTCAGCCGGGACCCGATTGCAACCTATTCTATGACGATGACCTCAAAGACGGATTTCGCCCTGAATATCATTTTCTGGCATAAGCTTTATCATCCTGCCGACAGCATCCCGATCCGGTTCTATTATCGCCCCGGTGAAAATCCCGATCAGGTCACAAATATCATCCTCCCCCTGACCGATTTTTATTCACAGACATTTTGCGAATATCCTTTCCAGAAAGCAGGATTTGCAAGCATGAACGAACTCTTTTATGGAGGCGGTATGGAAAACCAGACACTGATCACACTTTGTTCCACCTGCTGGCGGGAATCACTGGCCGCCCATGAATTTGCCCATATGTGGTTCGGCGACCTGGTTACCTGCGCCACCTGGTCGGACATATGGCTGAATGAAGGGTTAGCTACCTGGACAGACGTCTACTGGCAGGAACATAACCAGGGGTATGCATCGTATAAATCCTTTCTCATCAACATGTATGCGAAACAATACCTCGACAACAATCCTGGGTATGCTATATCGGATTCCTCATGGGCAAAGCGAACCCCTTCTTTCGACACTCTTTTTAATACTTACATCACCTATGAAAAAGGTGCATGCATGGTCCATCAACTGAGGTATGCTCTTGGAGATTCACTATTCTTCAGCGTTCTGAAAGCATATGTCTCGGATTCAACACTTCGTTTTAGATCGGCAACCATCAGCGATCTGATGAAAATAACCAATAAAGTAACCGGAGCGAATTACGATTGGTTCTTCCATGATTGGGTGTTTCAACCAAATCACCCAAATTATCAGAATACCTATGATCTCCTGCAAAATGGGATCGAATCATATACTGTTCGCTTTCTGACAAAGCAAACACAGATAGTTCCCTCCTTTTTCCGTATGATCCTTCCCATGAAGATCATATTCGCCGACAGCACCGACACACTTGTCCGGGTGATGAATACCACCAACAATCAGTTGTTCTCTTTTACTTTCGGAAAGCAACCCGTCCGGCTGGTTTTTGACCCGGATACCAATATCATGCTGAAGGAAGGATCAACAAGGCTCGGAATCATTGAGATTTCCGGTAATGCAATTCCTTTTATCCTGTCTCAAAACATTCCCAACCCCGCCGGCAAGAAAACGGATATCCATTATATTCTTCAGTTTCCCATGCAGGTCAGGCTGGAAATTTTTGATATCTCAGGAAAATCCATTTCTGTTCCCTTAAGTGAATACAAGCCGGCCGGAAGATTTATTTTCACCCTCGATTGTTCGGGACTTCACCCGGGGACTTATTTTTATCGCATGACCGCAGGAAAGTATGAAGCAACTAAGAAGATGGTGATCATGCCATCAAAGGATTGAATTGCCCGGTATTCATTATAGAATAAAATAAAAATGATACACCTTTTCTCCTCTTTTCTCAACCCAGTCCAACTGATACAAGCGTATCGCTTTCACAAGAAGACAGGTAGGTACGACAGGACAGTGAACGACCTTGAACTAAAGCTATATTCGAAGATCCTGAAAAATGACATGCTTCATTACGGGTATTTTGATGACGTTGACATTGCTCCCGAATTTATCTCCATCGGGATCCTTGAGCAAGCACAGAACCGATATGCAGAAATCATTGCTGAACAGATCCTTGACAAAAACCTTCCTGTGCTCGATGTGGGATGCGGCATGGGAGGTTTATCTAATTTCCTTCTTTCAAAAGGGATCAATGTTGAGGCGCTTACACCCGACCGGAATCAGATCGATTACATCGAAAGGCTGGAACTTGGTCCTGTTTGTCATCACAGCAGGTTCGAAGATTTCCGGACAGAGAATAAGTATGGTACGGTAATCAATGCCGAATCCCTGCAATATCTTCCCCTCGAAGAGACTTTCCGTAAAGTTGATCATATTATTCTTCCGGAAGGAAGATGGATCATCACCGATGTATTCAGGAGATATGAAAAATCATCCAATAAATCAGGACATCGCATCATAGATCTTTTATGTAAAGTCAAAGAACATGGATGGAAGATCGTCTATGAACGTGATATAACGCCAAATGTGCTGCCAACACTGAAACTCATTCATATGTATGTCGACCGTTACCTGATCCCGCTGTCGCACTACGCAGAAGAAAAATTTACCTACAAAAAAGCATGGCTGTTCTACCTGACAAAAAATATCAGGCACGACATATCTGTAAAATCGAAGAAAGAGGTTCTTGCAATCCAGCCTGAACTCTTTGTCGCGGAGAAAAAATACATGCTGTATGTGCTTCAAAAGGATCGTCTTTCTTCCTGAAGAAAAAGGAGAAAGAGAACCTAAAATCCAATTGATAAGCAAACTTATTTATTTCCCGCCTTTCAATCCCCGGATCTGTTCTTCCAAAACATGGATCCGCCCTTCGGCGTCGGATTTCTTCTTCCGTTCTGCAGCAACGACTTTCGCCGGGGCTCCATCAACAAACTTTTCATTTCCAAGCTTTACTTCCACCGACTGTAAAAATCCCCTGGTATAGGTAAGTTCCTCTTCCAGTTTTGTGATTTCCGCGCCGATATCTATGTTCTGGGTGATCGGAATGTAGAACTCGGTATTCCGGATGATGAATGAAATGGAATCCGGAATTTTCTCGTCTGTATAGCCTAATTCACTGATGTTGCAGAGTTTTGACACAACGCCATCAAAGGTGGTATCAGGTTGTTCGCTATAATTTTTTTTGATGAAGAGCAGGATGGGATCCTTGAAAGGGATGTTCTTTTCTTTACGAACCGTCCGGATCCCCGTGATCACATCTTCGGCAAAGGCAAACTTCGAGATCAGTTCAGGTTCCCGGGTCGTGGCTTCAGGTAATAGCGCATACATGATTGTATCATCACTTTTCCGTTCCCGGATATGATGCCAGATTTCTTCTGTAATGAAGGGCATGAAAGGATGCAGGAGGCAGACCACTTTCTCCAGGAGATTGATGGTGGTTTCGTAGGTTTCCTTGTCGACGGGCTGCTGGTAAGCAGGTTTGATCATCTCGAGATACCAGGAACAGAAATCATCCCAGATCAGTTTATAGATAGTCATCAGCGCCTCTGAAAGGCGGTATTTTTCAAACTGCTCTTCTAGGGTGATGATGGCTTCCGAAAGAACCGCATTAAACCAGCGGATCGATACTTTATTGGTTTTCGGCTGTTCCAGTTCTTCCTTGACTTTCCACCCCTTTACCAGCCGCAATGCATTCCAGATTTTGTTGCTGAAATTCCTTCCCTGCTCAATCAGGTTTTCATCGAAAAGGAGATCATTTCCTGCCGGCGAACATAGCAACATTCCCACACGTACGGCATCCGCCCCGTTCACGCGGATCAGCTCCAGCGGTTCCGGTGAATTACCTAACGATTTCGACATCTTCCTCCCCAGCTTATCCCTGACCATCCCTGTGAAATATACATCTTTGAAGGGAATTTGCTTCCGGTACTCCCAGCCGGCCATAATCATCCTTGCCACCCAGAAAAAAATGATGTCAGGAGCTGTGACGAGCACGGACGTCGGGTAATAATAATTTATATCATTGTTCTCGGGATGGCGGATCCCGTCAAATACAGTGATCGGCCAAAGCCAGGACGAGAACCAGGTATCCAGGACATCCTCATCCTGGCTCATATCGTCGATGGTAAAGTTCAATTGTAAAACTTTTTCTGCCCACTCACGTTCCTGCGGATTCTCACTCTGGAGCCGATTAGTAAGCGAGGATATTGCTTTGCTGTAAGCTTCCTGCTTTGTTTTAGCAGCCACATGCCCGCCACCGGGATGATAGAAGACCGGTATCCGGTGCCCCCACCAGAGTTGACGCGAAATGCACCAGTCGGTGACATTCTCCATCCAGTTCCGGTACATGTTCTTATATTTAACGGGATAAAAGCGGATGGTGTCATTCTCGACCAGGTCCAGGGCCGGTTGTGCCAGCTTCTTCATCTTCATGTACCATTGCAGGGAGATACGCGGTTCGATTATGGCATCGGTGCGTTGCGAGAACCCAACCTTATTAGTATAATCTTCAATTTTTGCGATGTGACCTGCCTTCCGGAGGTCATTGACGATCTTCTTACGGACTGCAAACCGGTCATCTCCGATATAAAGCTGCGCATCTTTGCTCATCGTACCATCAGGATTGAAGATATCGACAATCGGCAACTGGTGCTTCATTCCCAGGTTGTAGTCGTTCACATCATGAGCCGGAGTAACTTTGAGTGCGCCTGTACCAAATTCCCGGTCCACATATTCGTCAAAGATCAACGGAACCGAACGGTTGATCAGCGGAACCAGTATAGTTTTTCCTTTCAGGTGGCGATACCTCTCATCTTCAGGATGAACACAGACCGCCGTATCTCCGAGGATCGTCTCAGGGCGTGTGGTTGCAATGGTAAGCCAATCATCGGCTGTGTCTTCAACCTTATAACGGACATAATAGAGTTTTGACTGTACCTCCTTGTAGATTACCTCTTCATCCGATAAAGCAGTCATGGCTTTCGGATCCCAGTTTACTATACGGAGTCCCTGGAAAATGAGCCCCTTGTCATGTAAATCTATAAAGACATCGATAACGGATTCATAACGTGAATCATCCATTGTAAAGCAGGTCCTCTCCCAATCACAGGAAGCGCCAAGTTTCTTCAATTGCTCCAGGATGATCCCACCGTGCTTCTCTTTCCAGTCCCAGGCATGGTTCATGAATTCCTCGCGGGTGATGGAAGATTTATCAATGCCTTGTTCCCTGAGTTTTGCTACGACTTTCGCTTCGGTGGCGATGGATGCATGATCGGTGCCAGGAAGCCATTCGGCATTCTTTCCTTGCATGCGTGCATGTCGCACCAGAATGTCCTGGATGGTATTGTTAAGCATGTGTCCCATATGAAGGACACCGGTAACGTTGGGAGGAGGGATAACGATGGTATAGGGTTCTCTCTCATCCGGCTCGGAATGAAAGAAATCGTTTTTCATCCAGAAAGAATACCATTTGTCTTCAACAATCGACGGGTCATATTTTGGGGCAAGCTCCATTTTAGTTTCGTTTGGAAGATTGAAGGGCAAAATTAATGAAAAAAGGCATTAGGCAATAGGCATAAGGCAATAGGCAATAGGCAATAGAAAATTCATAATAAAAAAACTCACCAATTCACCAGTTCACCAAATCAACACTTATTTTATACTACAGCCCAGCAGCTTCTCTCCTTCAATGAATGCTTCGAGCCGGTCGCCGATTTTCACCGGGCCAACCCCTGAAGGAGTTCCGGTGAAGATCAGGTCGCCGGTTTTCAGGGTAATGTATTTTGATAGGTAAGAGATGATGTCTTCGAAAGTAAAAATCATCTCGGAGGAACTTGCTTTCTGAACGGTGATGCCGTTCTTTTCAAGATGAAAATGGATATTGTGAATATCCCTTAACTCTGATTTTTCGATGAATTTTCCGAGGGGAGAAGCATTGTCGAACCCTTTGGCAACAAGCCAGGGAAGCCCTTTTTCCTTGCATTTAGTTTGAATGTCGCGGGCCGTGAAATCCAAACCGATGCCAACAGAATCAAAATATGAGGAAGCAAACCGCTTCTGGATGTTCTTTCCCACTTTGCAGATGTGAAGCACCAGTTCAACTTCATAATGGATAGCTGATCCGTAATCCGGTAGAAAAAAAGGCCGGTTCCTTGTGAGGATGGAAGTATCCGGTTTCATGAAGAAGACAGGTTCGGACGGCACAGTATGGTTTAGCTCCGCAATGTGCTCCCTGTAATTCCTACCAATGCACAATACTTTCATAGGATGTTAAAAAAGATCGAGTTTTACAGAATCCTTGTTGAATCCTCTCAGTTTGATCACGGTCACCACTTTTTTTGTCGACAAGGGAAATTCGCTCTTCATGATCCAGTCGTAATAGGAAGGCTCATCCCGGAATACCTGGTCAACTGCTTTTCCTTTGTGTTTGCCAAAATTAAAGACTTCCACGTCTTTCTCATTATAAACGATATGCCCGATCAGGTCGACATTCCGGGAAGTATGTGAGAATTCACTGAGCGTTTTGATGTCATTCACAACTGGGTAATATGCTTTTCCGTAACGGTCGTTTATCGCCACATCCTGGTAACGTTCGAGCTGGGCCAGCAGGACCTCGTAAGTTGCCATGGTGTCGGCTTCGGCGCTGTGGGCATTTATAAGATCTTTCCCGCAATAGAATTTATAGGCAGCCCTGAGATTCCTGGGTTCCATCTTGTGAAAGATGTTCTGGATATCGACAAAGCGTCGCCCCTTCAGGTCAAAATCAATTCCTGCCCTGAAAAATTCTTCCGCCAGCAGCGGAATATCAAAGTGATTGGAATTAAAACCGGCCAGGTCACAATTATCCAGGAATTGCACCAGTTCATGGGCCACCTCCGAAAATTTGGGTGCATCCTTCACATCCTCATCGGTGATGCCATGAATAGCAGTTACCTCAGCAGGAATATGCATCTCAGGGTTGATCCGTAAGGTCTTGGTTTTTGTACTGCCATCTGGCGCCACCCGAACAATGCAGATCTCAACGACCCGGTCGGTGGATACTTTGATTCCTGTAGTCTCAAGGTCGAAGAAAGCAAGCGGACGAGTTAAGTTTAGCTTCATTTCAGAGGTTCTGGTTAGTATCAAAGTTTTCCAGGTAGAAAACCATTTTATTTAGGAATTGCCCGCCCAATGCACCATCAATAACGCGATGGTCGTATGTGATTGAAAGGATCATCATATGCCTGATCATGATGGCATCGCCGGAAGGTGTTTCCACGACAACCGGTCGCTTTTTGATCGACCCAACGGCAATAATGGCAGTCTGTGGCTGGTTGATGATTGGCGTCCCGGCGAAGGTGCCAAATGAACCGAAGTTTGTCAGCGAGATGGTTCCACCCATGATCTCATCTGGTTTCAGCTTTGAAGCACGGGCTCTTTCCGCAAGATCATTAACATCCCGTACAATACCGAACAGGTTCTTCTGATCGGCATTCTTTATGACCGGAACGATGAGGTTGTAGTTGGGCAATGAAACAGCCATTCCAACATTGATATTTTTGTGGTAAACGATCCTGGTTCCGTCAACGGAGACATTTACCTGTTGAAAATCCCTGACTGCCTTTGCAATGGCTTCTATGAAAACCGGGGTGAAGGTCAGCTTCATGCCCTGCCTTTTCAGGAATTCATCTTTGTGTTGGTCCCGCCAGGTAACGATCCTTGTCATATCCACTTCAATAAAAGATGTAACATGGGGCGAAGTCTGTACCGACCGTACCATATGCCCGGAAATCAGCTGGCGGATGCGGTCCATCTCAATAACCTGATCTTCCCCGGTAAAATTGACTGATGCTGGATGCTGGATACTGGATGCTGGATGCTGGATGCTGGATGCTGGATGCTGGATACTGGATGTTGGATACTGGATGCTGGATGCTGGATGGGGTGCGGTTTCGCGTATGGCAAGGTAGTTCAAAAGATCCTGCTTGGTAAGGCGGCCTTCGCTGCCTGTTCCGGGAATATGTTCAAGCTCTTTTATGGGAATGTTTTCCTGCTTTGCAATATTTTTTACAAGGGGTGAATAAAAACGACCGGAACCGGATTGAATGTTGTCATTCACTGTTTCAGGAACAGGTTCTGAAGCAACCTTTTCAACAAGGGATTTCGGTGTTTCCTTTATTTGTTCTGCAGGGGTAGCTTTTGTTTCGGCTTTGGGTTTTTCGGCAGCATGAACATCTTCACCTCCAAGGTCAATAATGGCGATCACTGTGCCTATTGCAACCACATCGCCCTCATTGAAAAGGCGCTCTACCATGATCCCTTCAACCGGTGACGGGATCTCTGAATCCACTTTATCGGTGGCAATCTCCAGGATGGATTCATCTTCCTTGACAGGATCTCCTTCCTTTTTCAACCATTTTGTGATGGTTGCTTCAATGATGCTTTCGCCCAGTTTGGGCATCACAATTTCAAATCTTGTCATAATTCTGACTGCTTTTCCTCTTAGCGTGCAAAGGTAATGAATTTCTTATTTAAAACGGTTCAAAATAATTACTTCACTTTTTCCCCAGCTCCCGGAATCCCTTTATGATGATCTTGAGGTCATTCCGGAGTTTGTAGTCACGGGCATACATAATGTTAAGCCTGATACTGGTTTCAGGGGAGATATCCTTATCAATGAATGCATCGATGGGTGTAAGGATCCCTTTCCTTATTTGAGGCAGTCGCTGGTCATCCGGTTCACTATGGGTGGTATATCCCACCAGCGATTTCCTGGAAAACAAAACAGCCAACAAGTTAATCAATAACCGGAACGGTTTCCTGACAAAGAAAAGGTCGATGGGATAAAAGACCAGGAGGGTGAGACTAACGACGATATCCAGGAGGCGCTTGTTACGCCGGTTTGACATTTTTGTGATGGCATTGATATCGATCACATACAGGTCGCCCGAGGTGTTGATGGAATTGCTTCCGATGATGGACAAGCTTTCCGGAGGCGCAATCTTGTAATCCACCTGCTGGTCCTTAAGTTCCGACATCTTATCAATGATTACCTGGGCAGGAACATCTTTAGCGCAAAAGATCACTTCATTGATCTTATGGATTGTGATGATCTCCTTGATCTGTTCAAGGTAACCCAGGAAACCATTAGCGTTGTGCTTGTGGTGTTTGTAACTGACAAGACCTACAAATGCAGGATGTATAAATGTTTTATCCAGCAGGCCGGAAACCCGTTCTGCTTCTTCCTGTTCCCCTATGATGATGAACCGTTTATTCTTCTCTGAACCGATCCTTGCGCTTGTTACATTGAGAAGGTGAAGGGAAACACGCAACAAAAGCATAATGGCCATCCCCCATATAGCCCCAAGAATGATGAGTGCGCGCGAGAAACGGTAATGTTCCGGTAAAAGGCTGTAAAGAACCAGGATGATGATAGTGCCGACAAACATTCCCTGGATGAGTTTGCCCAACCGGATCGGTTTGTCGTAGCCGCCGCTGAGGTATACACACAATAACCAGATAATGACATATACTGGCAAGGCGATCCAGAGAAACTCCGGCGGGTAATGGCCTCCCTGAGGGAAAATAATGGTCTTTTCCCAATAATTTTTAATAAAATAAATCCCGGAATAAAGAAAGAACGTATCAGCCAGCGGAAGTGATACCTTGGCAAAAAACCTGATCAGGATAGAAACAAATGCACGAAAGTAGATGGCGAAATTGATCAGGAAAGATAGACTACGTGCATTTTTTAAGGAATAATGTTTTTTTGCGAAGATGATCATTGCATTGTAAAACATAAATACATAATTAAGGCTGCTTTTTTTTGTGCTCTCTCCTTTGTAATGAATGATCCTCGCCTCGGGATAATAATAATTTTTATACCCCGCCTGGGTGATGCGGTAGCTCAGGTCAATGTCTTCGCCATACATAAAAAAGGTCTCATCCAGGTACCCGATCTTGTCGATGACCTCTTTCCGGAGCAGCATAAAGGCGCCCGCGAGGATATCGACCGAATGAATTTTATCTTTATCAAGGAAACTGAGATGATATCTTCCAAAGACCTTCGACCTTGGAAAGAGCGCCGAAAGTCCGAATACCTTATAAAATGCGACCGCAGGAGTCGGCAACCCGCGTTTTGATTCCGGCAGGAATTTCCCCTTGCCATCCAGCATCTTCACACCAAGTCCACCGGCATCCGGATGCTCATCCATGAATTGAATGGATTTCCGCAAGGTGTCATCTTCCACAAGCGTATCCGGGTTCAGGAGAAGAAGGTATTGCCCTCTTGCTTTACGCAATGCCTGGTTATTGGCTTTTGAAAATCCCTTGTTGTCCTTATTGTCGATCAGCGTGACTTCCGGAAATTTATCCCTGACCATCTTCACCGAACCATCCACCGAATTATTATCCACCACAAAGATCTCAGTTTCCATTCCTTTACATGCTTTCAACGTGGAATGGAGGCATTGTTCAAGGAAATACCTGACGTTATAATTTACGATGACAACTGATAACTTCATTCAATAACCGGCACTTTTCTGCAAAATTACTTTTTCATTTGGATAGATCATTGCAAGGATCCATCATCAATCATCTGGACAATATGCTCAATGGCCTTGTCATTGCCTTCCGGATCGTATTGCGACCGGAGGTCATATCCGAAAATCCGGGCAATGGTCTGGTAGATAAAGGCGTTGAAACTTCCCCTCAGTTCTTTCACGATCTCAAAAGTAGAATTTCCTGTCTGGCGGTAAATCAATTTTATCAGCAACTTTCCCTGTGTAAAATTAAGATCCTTGATCTCATCTCCAAACCGGGCTTCCAGGTCTTTTTCGGCAGCTTTCAGAAATTTCCTT
>JBEKST010000032.1:0-16722 GCA_049516815.1 Bacteroidales bacterium
GAGGTGATGGGAGTAGTTGACCAGCTGGTCAGCGAACTGCTTTCCTACTACCTAGAAGAACATCCGAAAGAAGCAAGAACTATTGTCAACAAGGTCATCCTCGCTGCCACCGCACGCCATGCCGCCCGGAAAGCAAGGGAACTGGTTCAACGGAAAGGTGTTCTTGGAGGATCGGGACTACCCGGGAAACTTGCCGATTGTTCCGAACGGGATGCCACCCTTTGCGAGATCTACCTCGTGGAGGGGGATTCTGCAGGCGGCACGGCAAAACAAGGCCGCGACCGTAAATTCCAGGCCATTCTTCCCCTCCGCGGAAAGATCCTGAATGTCGAGAAAGCTATGCAATATAAGATTTTCGACAGCGAAGAAATTAAGAACATTTTTACGGCCCTGGGGGTAACCATTGGCACCGAAGAAGACAGCAAAGCACTAAACCTGGAAAAACTGCGTTATCATAAAATAATCATAATGACGGATGCTGATGTTGATGGCAGTCATATTTCTACCCTTATCTTAACATTTTTTTTCAGGTATATGAAAGAACTGATCGAAAACGGGTATGTTTATATTGCAACTCCTCCGTTGTACCTGATCAAAAAAGGCCAGACAGGGCGTTATTGCTGGACGGAAGAAGAACGCACACAGATCGTCCAGGAAATGACTGTCAACGGAAAAGAAAGCAACATCCATATTCAGCGGTACAAAGGTCTTGGTGAAATGAACTCGGAACAGTTATGGGATACCACCATGAACCCCGAATTCCGGACCTTGAGACAGGTGACTATCGAAAATGGCACGGAAGCCGACCGTATTTTTTCGATGCTCATGGGGGATGATGTTCCATTACGTCGTGAATTCATTGAGCGCAATGCAAAATATGCAAAAATCGATGTCTAATACTCCCCAAAAATCCTTCTATGAAGCAGAAAAAGGTTGGTTACATAATAGCAGGTATATTCATACTTACTATTGTGGCCTATTTCATTTTCTCCAGGAATGATAAAAGTCAGCAGATTACTGTCAAAGTAAAGAAAGGCACCTTCCCGATCGAGGTTACTACCACCGGCGAACTGTTCGCCAAATCTTCTGAAAAAATCCGCGGGCCGCTGGGTCTCAATCAAATGCAAATCTATTCCGTTAAAATCCTGAAACTGGTACAGGAAGGAACTAAAGTCGATTCCGGGGATTTCGTTGCCGCACTCGACCAAAGTGAAATTAACTCCAAGATGAAGGAGATCGAGACCAACCGGGATAAAGCCCTGACCCAGCTGACCCAGCGGCAACTCGATAGCTCCCTGAACCTGCGCCATCTTCGCGATGACCAAATCAACATGAAATATGACCTTGAACAAAAGAAGACTATAAAAGATCAATCCATTTACGAACCTCCCGCCACACGCCGTCAGGCAGAGATTGAAATGGAAAAGGCTCAGCGGGCATTGGAACAGACGCAAAAGAGTTACGACCTTCAATACAGGAAGGAAGTCGCCAACATGGATGATGCAAACTCTACCTATACCCAGGCCCAGCGGAAACTTGAACAGATGCAGGATAAGATCAAACAGTTCACCATCTTTGCTCCCAAAAAAGGAATGGTAATCTATTCCCGAAACTGGAACGGGCGCCAGCAGGAAGGTTCAACCGTAGATACGTGGGGTGACTGTACTGTGGCTGAATTGCCTGATCTGTCGAAAATGATTTCCCGCACATATGTTAATGAAATTGACATCAGCAAGGTTAAGGCAGGCCAGGAAGTACGGATCGGGATTGATGCCTTCCCTGATAAAAAATTCACCGGGAAAGTCAAAGATGTTGCCAATGTAGGAGAACAACTTCCGAATACTAATGCAAAAGTTTTCGAAGTCAATATCCTCATCAACGAATTCGACTCCATCCTGAGACCATCAATGACATCCAAGAATACTATCATCACTGCTTCGATAAACAATGTGATGTTCGCTCCAATAGAAGCAGTAATCAGTAACGATACTGTTTCCTATGTTTTTAAGAAAGATGGAGCCCGGATCATCAAACAACAGGTGATTGCGGGAGAAAGTAATGACAATGAGATTATCCTTAAATCCGGGGTAAAAGAGAATGATGAACTGTTGCTTCTCCAGCCCGAAAATGCCAATAAAATGAAACTGGTAGAACTCTCACCTGGAGAATTGAAAAAATTCGAAATAAAACCGGCATCCAAAAAAATTATTAAACCCAATGCAAAGAACACCAGCAAGATGATCAAACCCGGGTCTTCCCGATAAAACCAACCTCCGTGTTTGAACGCTATATCTATATTTTTAACATTGCATGGGAAGCGGTTTTTATCAATAAGTTCCGTTCCATGCTAACAGCCCTGGGAATTATTTTCGGAGTGGCTGCAGTGATTGCCATGATGGCCATTGGCCGTGGCGCACAAAAGGAAATCCTCGACCAGATGAGGTTGGTTGGCGTAAACAACATCGTGATCTCCTCCAAAACCGAGAATAAAAAATCTTCCGAAAAGAGCGATAATTCTTCCCAATCCCAAACCAAGGATAATTCTGATTCCAAAGATACCAAGAAATTCTCGCCGGGGTTGACTTTACAAGACGCCATTAGCATCAAACAAGTCATTCCTACGGTTGACAAAGTCAGCCCGGAAGTGATTTACGAAGTGGATGTGATCAGGGGTGGAAAAAAATCTACTACAAAGGTGACCGGTATAACACCTGATTTCTTCAGCGTTTTTAACCTGGATCTGATGCAGGGAGAGATGTTCAATGAGGAACAGCTGAAAAACGGGAAACCTGTTTGTATCATCGGGTCTACCATTAAAAGCCATTTCTTTTTAAAGGATAATCCCATCGGGAAAGAAATAAAATGTGGCCCGATATGGCTAACTGTAATCGGCATATTAAGAAACCGCGAGGTTAACCAGCAAGCACTTGAGAATTTAGGTATCTCGGATTATAATAACACCATCTATATCCCCATCCAAACCTTATTGTTACGGTATAAAGACCGTTCAATCGTAAACAGGAACAGCCTTCAGAACGAGCAGGTAATATTTTTTGGAATGGGCTCCATATCTTTTACTAATCAACCCGAGAATACTTCCCGTAACCAGGTGGATAAAATTGTCGTACAAGTGAAGGAAAGCAGGATGATGAATCCCACCACGGAAGTTCTCAAACGGATGATGCTACGACGTCATGCCGGCGTAGAAGATGTGGAAATAAAAGTTCCGGAACTGTTGCTCAAACAGGAGGAACGGACACGCGATATCTTCAACATGGTGCTCGGTGCCATTGCCAGTATTTCCTTGCTCATCGGCGGAATCGGGATCATGAATATCATGCTTGCATCGGTATTGGAAAGAATCAAAGAGATCGGCATCCGCCAGGCCATTGGTGCTACAAAACGTGATATCATCATACAGTTCCTTACCGAAGCCACCATGATCTCCATAACAGGCGGACTGATCGGGATCATACTAGGGATCGTTCTTTCCAAACTGATCATGGAACTCACATCCATCCCGACTATAGTTTCTCCATGGTCCGTGGTGATTTCCTTTGGAGTTTCTGCCACCGTCGGTATCGTATTCGGTTTTATGCCTGCCCGGCGGGCTTCACAGCAGGAACCGGTAGCATCACTGAGACATGAATAATGCAAAACCATTCCTATGCAAAGAGCCTTATCGTATTTCTGGATCATAGCGCTGATTCTGCTCATTTATCCTCATCCCATACTCGCACAGAAGAAAGTCCGCAGAATGACTCTGGAAGAAGCCACTTTCCTTGCAAAAGAAAGGTCAATCCAGGCGTTGATTGCCAAACAGGAATTCAAAGTCAGCTATCTTACTTATAAAACCTTTCGTCGAGGATACCTGCCCCAGCTTAATGCATCTGGGACCCTCCCTAATTTTACAAGATCCATCGAACCATCTACAAACTATGGGGTCACAAGTTATTTTTTACAACAAACTGTCAATTATATTGGTGGAATCAATTTAACCCAGCAGATCGGTTTTACAGGTGGTAGCATTTCATTGAATAGCGGACTTCAGAGAATTGATAATTTCAGCGCTTTTCTGGATACATCCAATTACCTTGCAGCTCCTGTGTTTATCGAATATGTTCAACCTATCTTCCAATTCAACAGTTATAAATGGGACCGCAGACTCCAGCCTCTCAAATACGACCAGGCTAAACGGAAATACCTTGAAGCAATCGAGGATATTAACATCACGACAACCAACTATTTTTTCGCGGTTCTGGAAGCACAGGTTGAAAAAAAAATTGCAGAAACGAATTTCCAGAATTATGATACACTTTATAAAATAACCCAGGGACGCTATCAACTCGGTAAGATACCCCAAAATCAGCTTTTACTTTATGAGCTTAGTTTGTTAAAAGCTAAACTTGCGATTGAAAACGCCACGCTGTCTCTTGAAGATGCACTTTTCGTCTATAAATCATTTCTTAGACTATCTGAGTCCGATTCAATCGTACTTCTACCACCAGTTGATATCAAATTCTTTACAGTGAATCCTGTGAAGGCAATTGATGAAGCACTGGCAAATACTTCACCGGCGGAGGATTTTACACGACAGTTACTTGAAGCTGATATGGGGGTGAATTATGCAAAAATGAACGGGAGATTTGACGCCAATCTCAGGGCATCTTTTGGATACAATCAGACTGCCGGTAACCTTGGTAATGCCTATAAAAGCCCATTGGATGCTGAAACGGTTTCGCTAACATTCAATATTCCAATTGTTGACTGGGGTGTGGCAAGGGGTAAAATAAATATTGCAGAATCTCAACGTGATATTGTGAAAAACCAGGTAGAACAAGGAATTATTGATTTCCGTCAGAGTATTTACCGGAATGTCATGAAATTTAATATGCAGCAAAACCAGCTTCAGATTGCTGCCAAAGCTGATACCGTCGCCAAAAAATCATATCAGATCACCCAGGACCGTTACATGATCGGGAAGATATCCGACTTTCAGGAATTGTATACTGCACAGACTGAGGCAGATGATTCGGAGAATGCTTTCTTTGCTGCATTGCAGAGTTACTGGCAACAGTATTATAGTATTCGCAAGTCCACCCTCTTTGATTTTCAAACCCAATCCCATCTCCAATTTAACATCAAAGATATCAACCCCTGAAAAATTATTTATCTATAATGTTTCTAAATAATTTATATCTTTTCAAAAAATAATCATTCATCTTATAATCTGAAATAGGGCAGTATTAGTTGGTAAGAAAGTTCCCTTATTCGAAGCGGATGCAGTTAAACGGCGGCGAATTCGAAGATATTACGCAGGCATACAGGGGATTATTCCTCATCGACAAACAGGAATCATTCGCCACCAGGTGGTCAATGACCTTCCCCTGGGCCGCAGCATTGATGAAGCATTGCGTATGGTGGAGACGCTGCAGTTTTTTGAAGAAAACGGGGAAGTTTGCCCGGCCGATTGGCATAAGAGCGATGTGGGGATGAAGGAAACTACGGAAGCTGTGGCAAATTACCTGTCAAACCACTGAAATAATAGATCTTGTATGCTTCGGGGATCTTTTTTCCCCTGCATTCTCTAAAATGCGATGACATCTTTTTCAGGATATCATTGTTTTTATCCACAACTTCAGGCCATTCTTCTAAAAGAATAACAGAAGTTGCGTTTTGAAAAATCCCCTGAGGGATATCTTCCGGATGGTTTACAGGAAAAATTTGTTCCTTCGCCAGATTGTTTCGCAGATTTCCGTAATCCCTGAAATACGTCGGATTGTAATAATAAGCAAAACCTAGTTCGAGCCATTCAGGGCAAATTAAAACCGGAGTCTTTTTCTGCTTTAAATTATGGATAACCTCAACAACTTTTTTCAACCTGCGATGATTGTCAAGGTTTGGATGAAAAGTAATCAGCATCCCTCCGGCTGCTAATACCGACAACACATAAAAAACGATCTTATGCGATCCCCGGATATAATTGATTGCCTGTCCAACCAGCAAATAGAAAGCAATAGAAGTGAAAACCATATAACGGTCGAGGAACATCGAGAGTTTGAAAGAAAGGAGAAAGATCGTCAAATAAGGAATGAAGAACCAAACCAGGAGCACCTTCTGATAAGGAGAAGGATGTTCTGAAGGATTTCCACTTACCATGAGATATTTCACCAATGCTCCCGTCAGCAGGACAAGAAAAAATACCGTTAACACAGGTACGTTACTGAACCTCCATACCATGGTATACAGATCGCTGATCACCGGAGGCGGAACCCACGTACCACCTGAGGAAGCAAAGAAACGACTGAAAAAAACCGGGAAATAGGGCAAATAAAAAAAGAGGGTTACTACTAATGCCTGAAGGCAGGTCTTAAATGCTTTCCGGACATCCGGAAAGATCAGTCCTGAAAGTAACTGGATGCCGATCACGAAAAAGCCGAAGAAATGTGAATAGATCAGCAGAACATTGATAATGATTAACAGGTAAAAGGGAGTTTTCTTTCCAGGGTTTTGAATCAGGGAGAGAAAGAAATACATGGAAAGGCAGGTGAGTAATGCAAACAATGGATAAACCCTTGCTTCATGAGAAAACGCCAAATGATAATTTGAAAATGTAAAGACCAGGGATGCAACAATACCTGATTCTGCCGAGAAAAATCGTTTTCCGGTCAGGTAAATTACAGGAGCCGTCAGTGTACTGAAGAGGAATGGCAGAAATCGGACAGAGAAAGCCGAGATGCCGAAGACTTTAATCCAGAAATGCAGCAGTAAAAAAAGCAGGGGAGGATTATTCTCGGTCTTCAGTATCTCAAAAAGGGAAGAAATATCGGCTTGGGAATAATAAATGGTGAAAGGTTCATCCATAGCGATGTCCCGACTCCCAAGGAAAATGATCTTAAGAATAAAATTAAGTAAGATCAGGCCGGCAGGTACCAACCAGGGTTTTAGATTTCTTTTCTCAAAAAATCTCACAGAGATATGATTATATCGGTTTCCAGGTTTTGGCTTCCTCCCAGAAAACATCCATTTCGGCAAGTGTCATGTCTTGAAGCGGCTTGTTAAGCTTCTTGGCTTTTTCTTCGAGATACTGAAACCGTTGAATAAATTTCCGGTTTGTTCGCTCAAGAGCATCTTCCGGATTCACATCAATGAATCTTGCATAATTGACCATGGCAAACAACATGTCGCCTAATTCATTTTCTTTTTTTTCAACCGATGAACCCTTGCCGACTTCTTCCTTCAATTCGTTCATTTCTTCCATCACTTTATCCCACACCTGTTCCGCTTTTTCCCAGTCGAATCCTACTCCGCTTGCCTTCTCCTGGATTCTGTATGCCTTGACGATAGCAGGTAATGAATTCGGGACCCCAGAAAGGACCGATTTATTCCCTTTTTCTTTCAATTTGATCTTTTCCCAGTTGTCCCTTACATCTTTGGCATTGCTCACTTTGACATCCCCGAAGATATGAGGATGACGGTGAATTAGTTTTGTAATGATATTATTTAATACATCCAGTATATCAAAGCTTCCTGTTTCAGAAGCGATTTTGGAATAAAAGACCAGGTGAAGCATCAGGTCTCCCAGTTCCTTCTTAATACCATCCATATCTTTTTCCAATATGGAATCGGATAACTCATAGGTTTCCTCGATGGTCAGATATCTCAGGCTCTCCAAAGTCTGCTTCTGATCCCAGGGACATTTGGCCCTGAGTTCATCCATGATCTCCAGCAACCGCCCGAATGCAGCAATGCGCTCTTCCATTTTTATTTTTTTTACAAAAGTAAGGATTTATCGGTTTTCACGTTAAGATAGTTAGCCAGGTCTGTCGGTCATAGTATGAAGAAATCCTTCTAACTTTGTATGAAGAGAACGCTCTAATAATCCTTGATTTGAGAACATCTTTAACACATTCAGTCCCATCAACTAACATTCTCTTATCATCGGTTATTTTTTTTATAATGTTCTCGGCTCCTGCACGATCGCAGGAATATGAACACAAGCTATTTACCTCAAACATGATGGCTGAAGGGCGATTTTATTATGGATTCCTGTATGCGCAGCACAGTGAGTTGGAAAGGTTTAACGGTCATTTCCCTGTTTTCGAGATCAACCTCCGGCAGGAAACTTACGGAAAACATATATGGGAAAGGGCTTTTGGTTATCCAGAGATCGGTTTTACTTTTCTTTATACCGGCCTGGGGAAATCTCCTGAACTAGGTTCGGCATTTTCCATCTTCCCCTTCATTGATTTCCCTCTGTTAAGATATAAAAAAATTTCGTTCAACTTCCGGTTTGGACTGGGAGCTGGCTACCTCACCAAACGGTTTGACCGGATTACCGACTATAAGAACCTTGCAATCGGTTCACACATCAATGCTTCCGCGAACATGATGTTTCTGGTTCGTTATAAACTCAGCGGAAGGTTTATATTATCGCTGGGATTTGGTCTGCAACACTTTTCAAACGGTTCGCTGAAACTGCCGAATTATGGATTAAATATCATAGCAGTAAACGCTGGGGTGGCATACCGGCTCGCAAGGGAAAACAAATCCATCAGCGACCGGTTCATCCCTCCTACCGAGCCTTACTCTGCGATTTTAAGGCACCACATTGAGTTTGACGTCGGGGTAGCCCTTGGATGGAAGAATATGAAAGCTGTTCTTGGGAAAAACTTCCTAGTTTATCATTTATATGAAAATACTTTCTTCCCTGTCAAACGGAAAAGCAAGTGGGGGTTTGGATTAGATCTTTCGTACGATGAATCCCAAGTTAAAATTCTGGAAAATCAAGGGGCCGATGTTACAAATAAACTTAAGATCGCCCGGCCGGGAATCAATGCCGCCTATATGCTTGTTCTTTCAAAACTCGATTTTATCCTGAATCTCGGGTATTACCTTGGAGGACAGTTAAGAAGCAATGGACCGTTCTATGAGAAGATCTCTTTTCAATACAAATTTTCAAAAGATTTTTATGCCAACGTGATGCTGAAAGTTCATTGGGGTAAGGCTGATTATATCGGATGGGGATTTGGTTTGCATATCGAAAAATCATATGGAAAAAAAATTCTTAAATAATTCAGCGAAACGCCTCTGCGTGGTATTGCTGATCTTGCTGGCATTGCAATCAGGCATTTCCTCCTGTAAGAAATCAGGGACAGAATGTTTTACCAGCACTGGCACTGTCATTAAGCAAGCAAGGATCATAACCGATTTCGATACGATCATTGCCAAACAGAATGTTGATATCATCCTTACGCAGGATACTCTCAATAGCGTAATGGTTGAAGCAGGTGAAAAAATTATAGAGGGCATAAAGACCATCATCGATAATCGGCAACTGGTAATTGATAACACAAATACCTGTAATTGGGTGCGCAGTTATGATAAACCGTTAAACGTTTATGTTCATGTGAAAAACCTGAGAAAGATTTGGTACCTGTCTGCCGGCAATATTACCTCAACCAATGCCCTGACATCCGGATCATTCTTGTTGGATGTCTGGGGAGGATGCGGGAGTATTAACCTCTCCCTAAATGTGAACAAGGGATTTATCTATGAACATCTGGGAACAGCAGACATCACGATCAGGGGAAGATCGGTATACAATTATGTTGTTTTGGGAGATTTTGGACCACTGCAAATGAAAGACCTGAACACCGATTACACTTATGTGTCAAATACGGGAACTAATGACTGTTATGTCAATGTCAGTAAATACCTGGATGCAATAATCCGGTCAATCGGCAACATCTATTATACAGGGAAGCCTAATACCGTGGTCGCGCATATCACAGGAGCCGGTCAGCTTATTGAATTCTGATCAGTATGCCTGGGCAAATATGACCCGTTGGGAAGACGGTCTACCAGTGTAAATGCATTTCCCACTTTCCTGGGGATTGTTCAGTGGGATTACCCGTATAGTGGCTTTGGTTTCTTCTTTGATCTTTTCTTCAGTTTCAGCTGTGCCATCCCAATGGGCATAAATAAATCCCCCGGTCGTATCCAAAACACGTTTAAATTCATTCCAGGTATCCACCCTGTAAGAATTGGTTTCTCTCATATCAAGGGCCTTGTTGTAAAGGCTTTTCTGGATCTGGTCGAGCAGATGGATCACCTTGTTTTCAATATCTGTCATCTGGTAGACTTCTTTTTCCAATGTGTCTCGACGGGCAACCTCGACGGTTCCCTGTTTAATATCCCTTGGTCCGATGGTAATCCTCACCGGTACGCCTTTAAACTCGTATTCTGAAAATTTCCAGCCGGGTTTATGAGTATCGCGGTCGTCATATTTTACAGATATACCTTTTGCTTCCAATGCTTTTTTCAGTGGGAGAACCTTTTCTGATATCAGGTCGAGTTGTTCTTTGTTTTTGAAAATCGGGACAATAGCAACCTGGATGGGTGCCAGTTTTGGGGGCAGGACAAGTCCTTTGTCATCCGAATGCGACATGACCAATGCCCCCACGAGGCGCGTGGATACACCCCATGAGGTAGCCCATACATATTCAAGTTGGTTTTCCCGGTTCAGAAACTTAACGTCAAATGCTTTTGCAAAGTTCTCTCCGAGAAAATGAGATGTTCCGGCCTGCAGTGCTTTTCCATCCTGCATCAGGGCTTCAATCGCGTAAGTCTCAACGGCGCCGGCAAACCGTTCAGCTGAGCTCTTGGTTCCCCTGATCACCGGAATGGCCATCCAGTTCTCCGCGAAATCGGCATACACATTCAGTATAGTTTCTGCTTCATTAATGGCCTCTTCACGGGTCGCATGAGCCGTATGCCCTTCCTGCCAGAGGAATTCAGTGGTCCTGAGAAACAGCCTGGTACGCATCTCCCATCGCACCACATTCGCCCATTGATTGATCAGAATCGGAAGATCACGATATGATTTGATCCAGTTACGATATGCATCCCAGATGATGGTTTCGGAGGTTGGTCGCACGATCAGTTCCTCATCCAGGCGGGCATCCTCATCAACCACAACTCCTCTACCATCCGGGGATGCTTTCAGGCGGTAATGCGTGACCACGGCACACTCTTTTGCAAAACCCTCCACGTGACTTGCTTCGCGGCTGAAAAAGGATTTCGGAATGAAGATTGGAAAATAAGCATTGCTATGACCTGTATCCTTGAACATTTTATCCAGGGCAGATTGAATTTTCTCCCAGATAGCGTACCCATAGGGTTTTATCACCATGCATCCGCGAACTGCCGAATTTTCTGCCAAGTCGGCTTTGATCACAAGGTCATTGTACCATTGTGAATAATTTTCATTTCTAGTTGGAAAATCTTTTGCCATTTACTGAGTGTGGTATAATATTTGCTATTTCCCCAGGTTCATTTATTGCTACAAAAGTAATAAAATTATCACGATTCTAAAGAACTTCAATCCTTCCAAAATTCAAAAGGAGAACATCATATGAAAAAATCAATCATCTTCAGCGTCCTCATCGTGGCCTTTTTGTTCGGTTGCAAATCACAACAAAAAGCAACTGGTTATACTTACGATGATGTATATTCAAATCGGTCTGACCGTGCGAAGATAACCTCTAAACCCAAGATCCAGAATGAAGATCTTTCCACTTCGCATTCGGTTGCATTGGCCGACAGTTCGTCCACTCTGTCCTCTGCTTCTACCGCTTCAAAAGTGGATTACAGCGACAATTCCTATTCTGCCAGGATTAAAAGGTTCAATGACAAGAATCCGGGACTGAACTATAACAGCGAATATTATAACGGATCCCCAGATTCCACTTCATCGTCGGGTGGATCCTCGCCAAATGTCAACCTTTATTTCGGCAACTCCTGGGGCTCCCCCTTTTGGGGACCTTCCTTTTCATTCGGATTGGGATATGGATGGGGAGACTTCGGTTTCGGCTATCCCTATTACTGGGACTACCCCTATTACTGGGACTACCCGTACTACTATTATCCTTATTCATACTGGTACTGGGATTATCCCTATTGGGGAGGTCACGGGCATGGTCACCATTATTGGGATTGGAATAATAGAAATCATTATTATGGACAGAGAAGACCTCTTTCTTCCCCCAATGGAGAGAAAAACACCCGGACTACTACCATTAACAACAACTCAGGGGTAGGACAGTTGAAAAACACAAGAACTCCTAATCCTGGTTACGTTAATCGTTCTGCTGACCAAACCCGTTCGGGGCGTACCAATATCAACCGTGTCCCTCCCGATAAGCAACATTATACTTATACCCATTCACGCACCCAGGAGAATACGCGGGTTATAAAAAGCAACCAAGAAAATAAAACCCAGCCAGATCGTAATTATATTCAACGTCAGACAACTACACCAAGGTATACGAGGCCCGGAAACCAGCAACAGGTTACCCGTTCGGATGCCCAGACCTATTCTTCTCCGGCATACAGACAACCGAAATCAAGCCAGGAATACATCAACCCGCGTTCACAGCAGGGCCGTACTACCGGTGTGAGTGGGAATTACAACCGGAGTGGCAATTACAATAACCCAATCCCTTCCGGCAGGAGATATTCTTCTCCTTCCACCATGGGCGGCAATTCTAGAGTCTTTTCAAATCCTTCCGGCGGTGGCCGTATTTATAGCACTCCGTCTAGATCTTATTTCTCGCCGGGTAATTCCGGTTCATCACGATCATCAGGCTCCGGTTATTCTGCTCCTTCGCATTCCTCTTCAGGCTCGTCACATTCAGGTGGCAGCTCAGGCAGCAGTGGCGGCGGCGGCAGAAGGCGATAATATGATCTGAAAAAAAATATTTTTAAAGGTATAACAAGAAATCAGTTCAGAATTTAAAATATCATTATCCTATGAAACGACTATTGATCATTATTCTATTCATAAGCGCTATACCTATGCTTTTTTCACAGACTTCATCCGATGCATTGCGTTATTCGAGGATCCTTTATGACGGTTCCGCAAGGTTCCAGGGACTCGGTGGAGCTATTGGCGCAGTGGGTGGCGATTTTTCTTCCATTGCAACCAATCCTGCAGGGCTTGGACTTTATACCAGTTCTGAATTTACAATCAGCCCTTACCTACGGATGGAAAATTCTTTATCCAACTTTAATATGGAAACCAACAGGGATAATAATTTAAATATCGGAATGGAAAACCTGGGATTGGTTTTTCATATTTCAGGCAACGACAAGAGCAGTTCTGCCTTTAAAGGATTCAATTTTGGTTTTGGAATGAACCGGCAAAATGATTTTAATAACCGGGTTTTCATGGAAGGAACAAATAATAAAAATTCCCTTCTCAAGGAATATGTCGATATCCTGAATAATACGCCTGGTGGCATTACCCCTCAGATGATTAACGACCAGTATCCATTCGACATAGCCCTGGCATACAATAACAATCTGATTTTCCTTGATACGGTGAATCATAGATATAAGAATGATGCACCGAACGGGGGATTGATCCAGTCAAAAACAGTAACTACTGAAGGCTCAATCAATGAATATGATTTTGCATTCGGGATAAATTACAATGACCGGTTATACATTGGCGCTACCATTGGGATACCGGTTATCCGATATTCTGAATGCACCCAATACCAAGAAATCAAAAATGATACTGCAGTGCACTATTTCAAGTCTATGACTTTCAACCAGCAGCTTGAAACGCATGGCACAGGAATAAACCTTAAAGTCGGGCTCATATACCGGCCTGCCGATTGGTTAAGAATCGGGGCAGCCATTCATACACCCACCTATTATGGGAATATGAGAGATAACTGGAGCAGCGACATGACAGGCGAATTGGATTTCGCTTCAAATTCAGCATCCTCTCCGTTGGGTTCTTTCGATTATCAGCTCATCACACCATTCAGGGCGATTGGAAGCGTTGTATTCATCATCGGAAAATTTGGACTTGTCAGCGGAGAATATGAATATGTAAACTATTCACGATCCCGTTTTTCTGCCGACAATGCAAGTTTTTCAGATGTGAACGCCGACATCAAAAACAAATACAAATCACCTGTCAATGTACGATTCGGAACCGAATGGAGAATTCAGAAATTCCGGTTAAGAGGTGGATTCAGTTATTATGGAAGTCCTTATCAATCCTCCATCAGTACGTCGGAGATGTACATTGCATCCATAGGATGGGGCTACAGGGCAAAACATTTTTTCGTTGATATGGCCTACCAGTGGACACAAACAAAAGAAGATTATTATTTTTATGATCCTGTTTATGTCGATCCTTCACAAAACACTTATCATACAGGCACGATCACCACAACTGTCGGATTACGTTTTTAAGGAAGATACGGTTTGATCCTTTTCATTCCCAGCCTGGCCTTTTGGTCCAGGCTGTTTTTATATTCGGTGTTTTTCATTGACAGGCATAGTTTGTAATATTGCGCTGCATTTCTGTATTCTTTGTTTTGTTCATAAATCATACCCGATTGCAGTGCAGCATTTTCCGCAAAGTACCAGGATTGGTCAGCGCCATCCCGCATTGTTATCCCAAAATATTTCAAGGCTTCTGATTGTTTTCCGGATTGCTGGTATATACGTCCCAGGCGGTAATTGTACTCAAGCAAGTCTTTCGGCGTTTTGACGACGCTTTTCACACTCTGATCCATAAGGAGATGAATGGCACGATCGACATAACCCCCATCGGAAAGTAACCGGGTTTTCAATAAAATGATATTGGGCTGTTCTTTGTATTTCGCTTCCCTGTTCGCCTGTATATCATTATCCACCAATAGCGCTCCACGGTTCAAAGCCTTGCCGATATATTCTTCATATTTAAGGATATTCCCTTTTATTAAAAATGTCCATGCCAGTTTCTGGTAACCGGATTTAATGTAATTCTGTCCCCTGAAATTTTTAAGGAACCGTATAAAGTAAAGGTCTGCATCAGGATCCAAACGGTTCAGCTTATTCAACCCTGTAAGGTATTCCAGGTAATAAAAGGGGAATTCTTCACTGCTGGTGTGATATTCCTGCAGATTCTGGAGGGCCTCATCAGTCTTACCTGCTTTTGTTAAAATAGAGGCCTTGATAAATATCAGGAGGGGATTTGCGAATCCGGGAAATGATGTTTTCTGGTCTTCAAATTTCTTTAAGATCCAAAGTGCGTTATTTGCATCTTTTCCAAGGGTTGCATCCAGAAATGTCAGGTAAAACATGGATTCGATCCTAAACAACTGGTATGTTTTATTATTCCCGGCATATCCAGCCATTACCGCAATTTCATCAAGTCCTTTCTGAACATTCCCTTCCAATCCCAGTATCCTGAGAATCCATGAATAGTTATCTGGGATAACCCCGGCCAGGACATGAATTAACCCAAGACCGGAATTGGTCAAAAGAAAGTCGGGATGCAATTGTGCATTTTCTTTCAAATCGCCATTGGCACGACTGATATCGAGGGCAGCCGACTTGTACTCCCCGAATTTCATCCTGCATAAGGCGAACTGAATACGCATGTTGCCAAGACAATACCGGTAATAAGGCGATTCCATGTTTCCTTTTTTCAGGATATCGAAACGCAGTTCCTGGGTCTTACGAAATTTTTCAAATACTGAAGGTTCTTCCCCGATAAAAACTGAAAAGAAATCAATATAATTTTCAAGGTAAACAGGGATAAGATTGAAAGGATGAGTGGCTTTTTCTGCATTCAGTATTTTCCCGGCCTCCGTAAAATGGAGTGAAAGAATAGACCGGTAGGCTTCCCGGCAGTTGCTGTTAAAGTCGAATTGCGCAAAGAGGAAAAGGGGGAAAAAAAACAAAACATTGAATAGAAAAACATGTTTTCTACTTGATGTTTTGCCGTTTCGGTAGTTGAATTGCATTAACGGAATGAGTCGACAATCCCGTCATCAACCAGTATCCTGCCACAGTACTCACAAACAATGATCTTTTTATGCATCCGGATATCAAGTTGATGCTGGGGTGGAATCTTATTGAAACAACCACCACAAGCATCTCTTTCGATTTGCACAACGGCAAGGCCATTACGGGCATTTTTCCGGATCCGGGTGTATGCAGTGATTAATCTTTCTTCAATAAATTTACGGTTGATTTCTGAATTTCTGATCAGGTCATTTTCTTCTTTTTCCGTCTCGGCAACTATGTCATCCAATTCATTTTTCTTTATCTCAAGATCATTTTTTCGGTCGGTCAGGATACTCTGGAACCGGTCGATCTCTTCTGTTTTTGCTTCCAATGCCAGTTGAAATTCACGGATGCGTTTTTCGGACAGCTGAATTTCAAGGCTTTGGATTTCTATTTCCTTGGTCAGTGAATCGTATTCGCGGTTGTTCCGTACGTTCATCTGCTGTTCTTCATATTTCTTGATCAGAGCCTGTGAATCTTTGATAGAGAATTTCTTTTCCGTGATCGATTTTTCCAATGCACTGTTTTCCTGAAGATAATTCTCGATACGGGTTTCCAATCCGGCTATTTCATCTTCAAGGTCCTGCACTTCAAGTGGCAACTCTCCACGGATGATCCTGATCTTATCGACCTGGGAATCGATCTGCTGAAGGCTGTAAAGCGCGATCAGTTTTTTTTCAATGGTCACTTCTCCGGATTCTTGAGGGGATTCTTGTTTTGTAACTGTTACTGCCTTTTGTATAACGTTTACAATGGGTTCTTTTTTGGATTTTTCTGCTTTTCCCGCAGTTTTTTCTAAAGGTTTTGCAGGTATTACTTTCTTGACTGCAGATTTCTCAACCGGTTTTGAAGTCATTGCCTTCTTTT
>JBEKST010000033.1:0-16351 GCA_049516815.1 Bacteroidales bacterium
GTAGAGTCGGAATCTACTCAGGTCGCCCCGTCGCGAAATCGTCGCGAAAACTCTTGATTCGCCCCGGCCTGGGTTAGAGTGGCAAACTCCAGCCAGACCATGGCTACGCTCTTATCCGGCGCCAGTAAAGCGCTTGCTTCCGCGATGGTGCGTGCGCTACAGTGAGCGAGAACCGGCCGCATCAATTCTCGTTCGGCAACATACCCGGCCTGCGCACGTCTACATGACCGAGGAAGGGTGCTGTGGCTGCGCCTGCGGTTGATCGACCCGGCCGGTATTCGGCGTATACAAACTGCATTCAAACTACGGGCACTCAGAAGGGGAGCAAG
Organism: Bacteroidales bacterium; assembly: GCA_049516815.1. GTDB lineage: Bacteria > Bacteroidota > Bacteroidia > Bacteroidales > FEN-979 > FEN-979. The sequence goes on from JBEKST010000033.1 coordinate 330, forward strand.
CATGGTAAAGCATGGCGATTATGTCAGCGTCAACGAGATTCCAGAGTTGATAAAGCAAGAGCCCAGAACGGGCCACTGGTCAGAGGTGGTGACCGACACCAGGTACGAAAAAGGCTTAAAGATTAATTTCGGCATCGACAAGAATGTAGTGGGCTCCCGGCGAATTTGCATGGGAAGGAGAATGGATAAAAGCCCGGTTCCGAATGTAATTAACCCAATGGCGATGATCAGGAGGAATGTGATGATTACAACCAGCAGAATGGAGATCATCCGTTGTTTTATATATGAACGGGTCTCGATCGTATGAAAGGTGTTATTAAAAGCTTCCATCAGGCTATTGATGCCATTCGTGGTAAAATAAAGCGACAACACAAACCCTAAGGACAACAATCCACCCCGGGGCCGGGTGATAATATCTTCAACAGTAGCCTGCACTGTTGCATATGCTGTATCAGGAAGAAAATCACGAATGAGATCAAGAAGGGATTGCTGGAAATTTGCGATCGGGATGAATGGAATGATCGTAAAGAAAAAGATCAAAGAAGGAAAGACAGCAAGAAAAAAGTTGAAGGAAATAGCCGAAGCCCTGGATGCGATATATCCATTATAAATTCCTTTCACAAAAAAAACAGTAACATCGTAAAGTGGAATCCCGTCAAAACCAGGCAGAACAATCTTTTTCGAAAGACGGATAAGAAATGCGACAGGCTTCCAACAAAGTATCTTCTCAAAGATCTTCATATAGGTGTTACCAGTCATCTGATAAGATCGGTTTTGTCACCACTTTCAGGTTCATATCCAGGCTTCTGAAATTGTGAGTCAAGGCGCCGACAGATACAAAATCAACGCCGGTTTCAGCATATTTCCGGATATTGGATATTTGGATCCCGCCTGAAGCTTCGGTCTCAAAACGGCCATTGATGATCGCTACTGCATCCGCAAGATCCTCAATCGTGAAATTATCCAGCATGATCCGGTCAACAAGCTCCTCCCCATATTCCATTACCTCCTTCAATTCATCAAAATTGCGTACCTCAATTTCCACCTTAACCGGTGATTTTTTGTGAGTGGCTTTATACTTGTTCAGCGCAATCATCACAGGAATCATCCCACCTGCAAAGTCCACATGGTTGTCTTTGATCAGCATCATGTCATAAAGCCCCATGCGGTGATTCATACCTCCCCCGATCCTGACTGCGTATTTCTCAAGTTCCCTTAGATTTGGTGTCGTTTTACGGGTATCCAGCACACGGGTGTTCAATCCTTTCAGCTTCGCTACCATCTTGGATGTAAACGTAGCGATCCCGCTCAGCCGTTGCATGAAGTTCAGCACCAGTCTTTCTGCAGCAAGGATAGAATGAATGTTCCCTTTCACTTCAAGTACGATGTCTCCGGGTTTTACACGATCCCCATCCTTTTTTAAAAGGATCACATTCAGGGATGGATCGACCTTTTTGAAAATTTTCTCAGCAACCGGGATACCGGCAAGAATACCTCTGTCTTTAACTTTTAACCGGGCTTTTCCGGGAATGTTTTTCCGGAGTATGTAAATAGAAGTGATATCGCCATCCCCGATATCTTCTTTCAGGGCATTTTCAATGATCTCATCCAGATTCATATAATAATCAGTTGCATTATTTCTCTTTCTGGATCTGAAGTTGCTGGATCAGGAATTTTCCCGAGACCTTTTTCAGGAGATAATAAACCCGGAATGTGGTGGTCCCGGACTGCATCTCGCCGATGGAAAATTGGGATCCGTCCGTAGAAGAACCCTGGCGCGTGATCTTGACCGATTTCACCGGATTTTTTACAAAAAAATCTTTCAGAATCTGCGTAGCCTGGGTTTTGCTATAGGTATCCTCATTTCCTGATATTCCAAGATCGACCATGGAATTGAAATAACCGGAAAGTGCCACTGCATTCCCTGTTTTGAGCGCAGCGACAATCTGTTTGTTTGTATCATCCTGGCCAGGTTCCGGGATTGAATGGAAGGGGAGCAGGACCATTGCCAGAAGCAATAACGGCAATATTTTCCACAGGCGTGTCATAATCCTTGCTATTTTACTAAAAATGCACTAATTATGCAAACTTACGAAAAAATGAACAATTCTTGGCGAAATCTTATTTTGATGTGATGGAATTTGAAGGAAGGGAAGAAAAGAAGATTTACGATTAAATGATTTTAGAGTTACGATTGAATTTTAAAATTGACGATCGACGAGTAATTTTTTTGAAAAATCCTGCCTGCGGCAGGCAGGCGTAAATCGTAAATCGTCCAATCGTAAATCAAATCATGTCTCCGGCACTTCAAAAAAAGATATAACCCAATTCTTTATTTCATGGTATGAAATCATAGATTTTATGAAAGTGAAACTGATAGCCCTCGGAAAAACGGATGAACCCTATCTTATCGAAGGCATGAAAGAATATGAGACCAGGATCAGGAGATACATTTCTCTTGAGATTGTCGAAATACCAGGATTGAAAAATGCGTCTCATCTGGGTAAACAGGAATGGAAAGCGAAAGAAGCTGAAAAAATCCTGCCGGTTTTTACCCCTATGGATATCATCATTCTCCTGGACGAGAAAGGTAAGGAAATGAGTTCAGTTGAATTTTCTTCTTTCCTGAACCAGAGGTTCAGCAGCGGATCCAAGAACCTGGTATTTGTAACCGGCGGCCCTTATGGATTTGATGAATCGGTAAAGAAAAAAGCGCATTTTCGCCTTTCATTATCGCAGATGACTTTTTCACATCAAATGGTCCGGCTCTTTTTTCTGGAACAGCTGTATCGTGCCCTGACCATTCTTAGAAACGAGGCTTACCATCATGAATGAACATTCCGGAAATCCTTGTTAATGCTTAACTTTTCTTTAACAACGATTAACAAATATTAACATAAAATTTTTTCTGAGAGTTTTTTCAAATGTATAAATTTGCACCCTCAAAAACATGATTTGCTATGATTGAAACAAATATCAAAGCCTTGAATGATCGCATTCAGAAAGAAAGCGCATTTGTCGATATGGTCACAATGGAGATGCACAAGGTCATCATCGGCCAGAAGCATATGATCGAACGGTTGCTGATCGGGTTGCTTTCCAATGGTCATATCCTCCTCGAAGGAGTTCCAGGCCTTGCAAAGACCCTGGCCATAAAATCTCTTGCACACATCATAGATGCTAAATTCAGCCGGATCCAGTTCACACCCGACCTCTTGCCTGCAGATCTTATTGGTACCCTCATCTACAGCCAGAAAAAGGAAGAGTTCCGGGTGCGGAAAGGCCCCATCTTTGCAAATTTCATACTGGCCGACGAAATCAACCGTTCCCCGGCTAAAGTCCAGAGTGCGCTCCTTGAAGCTATGCAGGAGCGACAGGTGACGATCGGGGAACAAACGTTCATACTACCGGAACCATTTCTGGTTCTTGCAACGGAAAACCCGATCGAAATGGAAGGAACTTACCCATTACCAGAGGCACAAGTCGATCGTTTCATGCTGAAAGTCGTGATCGGATACCCGGATAAAAAAGAAGAAAAACTAATCATCCGTCAAAACATCTCGAACGAATCCGTAAATACCAATACGATCCTGAAAACCGAGGACATTCTCCGTGCAAGAAGCGTTACCCGTGAGGTGTACCTCGATGAAAAGATCGAAAACTATATCACCGATATTGTTTTTGCTTCCAGGTACCCCACCGAATATAAACTGAAAAAATTTGAAGGCCTGATCTCCTATGGCGCCTCACCCCGTGCCAGCATCTACCTCGCCCTGGCTGCAAAAGCTTTTGCCTTTATCAAACGCAGAGGTTATGTGATCCCGGAAGATATCAGGGCTGTTGCCAGCGATGTGATGCGTCATCGTATCGGACTGACGTATGAAGCAGAAGCAGAAAATATCACTACAGAAGATATTATCAATGAGATACTGAATACAGTTGAAGTACCCTAGTTAGCTCACGAGCTCACGAGTTGACGAGCTCACGAGCTTACGAGCTCACGAACTCATCAGCTCACGAACTCATCAGCTCATCAGCTCATCAGCTCATCAAATAATCTATGGAAAGCAGCGAAATTTTTAAGAAAGTCAGGAAAATCGAGATCAAAACCCGGGGGTTGTCCAACCAGATCTTCTCCGGGCAATACCACAGCGTGTTCAAAGGAAGGGGTATGGCTTTCAGTGAAGTCAGGGAATACCAATACGGAGATGATATCCGGAACGTCGACTGGAATGTGACCGCACGCTTCAATCACCCATACATCAAAATATTTGATGAAGAAAGAGAGCTCACGGTTATGTTGCTGATCGATGTAAGCGGATCGAACCTGTTCGGCACGAAACAAACTTTTAAACAGGACCTGATCACAGAAATTGCTGCCGTACTCGCATTCAGCGCCATTAAAAACAATGATAAAGTTGGAGTCATCTTCTTCAGCAACAGGGTGGAAAAATTCATTCCTCCCAAAAAAGGAACCACACATATCCTGCGAATCATACGCGAACTGATCGATTTTCATGCAGCACATACGGAAACGAATATTGCCGAAGCCCTGCGTTATTTTACCAATGCCATTAAAAAAAGATGCATCGCGTTTCTGTTGTCCGATTTCCTGGACCAGGGATTTGAAGATGCGATCAAAATCGCAAACAAAAAGCATGACCTTATTGCCTTGAATGTTTTTGATGAGCGTGAGATGGAGATCCCGGATATGGGTATGATCCGTATCAAAAATGCAGAAACCGGCCAGCGTATGTGGGTTGATTCATCCAGCCGTAAAATCCGTGAAATATTCATGGAAAGATCAATAACCCATGAACGCTACCTTGCTGATACATTCCTGAGAAGTGGCGTGGATGTGGTAAAGATCCGCACCGACCAGGACTATGTCAAACCGCTTATCGGGCTATTTAAGAAGAGAACAGCACGGAAATAATTACGAATAAATAAGTTCATAAAGTTCATAAAGTTTATAAAGTTCATAAAGTAAAAAAACATCAACTCATCAACTCATCAACTCATCAACTCATCAGCTCATCAGCTCATCAACTCATCAGCTCATCAGCTCATCAGCTCATCAACTCATCAGCTCATCAGCTCATCAGCTCATCAACAAAACAACCTTTGAGAGTAAGAAAAACATATAGCCTTCTATTCCTCCTCCTGGTTTCAGGAACGATTGCGTGGGGACAGGGGTACAAAGCAACGGCAAAGCTTGAACCCCATACCATTCTCATTGGCGACCAGGTGAACCTGAGTCTGAATTTCAGCTTTCCTTCCGGAACGCAGATAGTTTGGCCATCGATAAAAGACACCATACTCGGGAACATCCAGGTTATTAGCAGGACTAAAGTCGATACTTCCTGGTCGGCTGATAAGAAAAACCTGCAGCTCACCCAGAAACTTCGTCTTACCTGTTTTGATTCCGGTTTTTATACGATACCCCCGATCCGTTTTTATTATCGCAACCTTCCGGATACCACCATCCGGTTTGAACAAACAGAGATACAGGTCCTGACGGTTCATACGTTAGCAGTCGATACCACGCTGGCCATTAAACCCATTAAAGGCCCTGTAAAGATCCCGTTTTCCATTCTGGAATACATGACCTGGATCATTGCCGGTTTGCTGTTTCTTGCCATCGCAGGTTTTCTGCTCTACTACCTCATAAGAAAAAGAAAAGGTGAACCCATTTTCATTCTTCGCCCCAGCGTTAAATACCAACCCCATGAATGGGCATTGATGGAACTGGAAAAACTTCGTACAAAGAAATTATGGCAGACAGGCAAGATTAAGGAGTATCATACGGAACTGACAGATATCCTGCGAAAATATATCGAAGACAGGTTCCATCTTATGGCTATGGAAAGTACGACAAGCGAGATCCTTGAAGATCTGGAGGAAAAGACCGGGATCCAGAAAGAATGCAGGACGACCCTTGGTAAAATCCTGTCTATGGCCGATCTTGTGAAATTTGCCAAGTATTTGCCCATGCAGGAAGATCATGAAAAAAGCATGGAAGATGCCGTTGATTTTATAAATAAAACCTTTGCCACTCCGGAAATCCCTGAACCATGTTGAAAGGAATCACATTCGCATCACCGAATTACTTCTATCTGCTGCTGCTGGTACCCATCCTGGTAGCCTGGTATTTCTTCAGGCAAAAGATGAATCCTGCAGATATCCAGGTTTCGTCGACCACCGGGTTCGAGGGCGTCAGGAAGGGGATCCGGTTGTACCTCTATCATGGTCTGTATGTCCTGCGAATGTTGGCACTTATCTTCCTGATCCTCGCCATGACACGACCGCAATCAAAAAAAAACCGCCACGATATTACTGTGGAGGGAATCGACATTATATTGGCAATGGATATATCCGGCAGTATGATGGCGATGGATTTCAAACCCAACCGTATTGAAGCATCCAAGAATGTGGCCATAGAATTTATCGATGGAAGACCGAACGACAGGATAGGACTTGTCATCTTCAGCGGAGAGGCTTTTTCTCAATGTCCGCTGACAACCGACCATGCCATTCTAAAGAATCTTTTCCAGGATATCAGAAGCGGGATGATCGAGGATGGAACTGCCATTGGCGACGGGCTGGCCACTGCACTGAACCGGCTTCGCGGCAGCAAAGCCATCTCAAAAGTTATCATTCTGCTGACAGACGGGGTAAACAATATGGGATCCATTGATCCACTCTCCGCGGCGGAAATTGCAAAATTATATGGAGTGAGGATTTATACCATCGGCATCGGCACCACCGGCGTTGCACCTTACCCGGTTCAAACCCCATTCGGAATCCAGATTACCTCTATGGAAGTAAAGATCGATGAAGACCTGCTCCGGCAGATTTCAAAGATGACGGATGGAAAATACTTCCGGGCCACCAATAACACGAAACTGCGCCAGGTTTATCAGGAGATTGATAAACTGGAAAAATCGAAAATCGATGTCACAGAATTTCATAAGAAAAAAGAAGAGTTTTACCCACTGGCATGGATTGCTTTGTTTTTTATTACGCTGGAAATAATTCTCCGGAATACTTATTTTAGAAATACACCGTAATGTTCAGGTTTGCACATATAAGTTTCTTTTATCTTCTGGCGCTGATACTAATATTTACTGTGTCACTGGTTCTGTTCCTGGTATGGAGGAGAAAGGCCCTGAACCGGTTCGGCGAGTTCCAACTTATCCACCGGTTGATGCCTGAATTTTCTACCGGCCGGCTTATCTTTAAATTCGTCCTGATGATGATCGCATTTGTGTTTCTTGTACTGGCTCTCGCTGGCCCTCAAACCGGATCGAAAATGGAAAAAGTCGAGCGAAGAGGCATCGATGTGATGATTGCCCTGGATGTTTCCAACAGTATGCTGGCGGAGGATATCCGCCCCAGCCGGCTTGAACGGGCAAAGCAGGCCATATCCAAACTTATCGACCGTTTGGATGGAGACCGGATCGGCATTATTGTATTTGCAGGCAAGGCTTACAACCAGTTGCCAATTACCACGGATTACGGAGCAGCCAAAATGTTCCTTTCTGCCATAAGTACCGACATTGTCCCGGTGCAGGGAACGGCCATTGCCGATGCCATTGATATGGCCGCCGGTTCATTCGGGCAATCAACCCACAATAAAGCCATCATCGTTATTTCTGACGGCGAAGACCACCAGGGAGACGTACTGGAGAAAACCGAAGCCGCTTCTAAAAAAGGAATAATTGTCTATTCTGTGGGGATAGGAACACCGGAAGGCGGACCGATCCCAGTATATAACGGGAATATCCGGACCGGGTATAAAAAGGACCGGGATGGAACAACCATCATCACCCGCTTAGATGATTCGCTTTTGCAGCGTATTGCATCTGTAGGGAAGGGTATGTATGTCAGGATAACTAATTCGGAGGAGAGTTGGCAAAAAGTTTTTGACGATCTGAATAAGATCCAGAAATCAGAATTGGAAAGCAGACAATTTTCGGATTATGAAGACCGTTTTCAATATTTCATTGGATTTAGCTTGTTATTCCTTATATTTGAACTGTTTGTATTTGACAAGAAAAACCAGTGGTTTAGCAGGTTTAAGCCGTTTTAAGTGGGATGTGAGAAGAAGTGTTAAGTTTTAAGTGTTAAGTGTTAAGTGAATTCATTAAAGATGTTGATCGTTGATAGTCATTTTAAAACCTTATCGTACCGTGTCACGCGTTACGCATTACGTGTCAGGATTTTAGTATTTATATGTCTTTTATCCGCTTCCGCCCTGACTTCCTTTGCCCAGAAAGAAAGGAAACTGATAAGGGAAGGCAATACACTTTATGATAAAGGAAAGTTCAAGGAAGCCGAAATGAATTACAGGAAAGCGCTGGATGCCAATAAAAATTCACCCGGTGGACAATTCAATCTTGGAGATGCCGTTTACCAGCAGAGGAATTTTGAAGAATCCTCAAAAATTTTCGGGAACCTTGCAGAATCAAATCTTTCTTCCACCGACAAGGCCAGTGTTTTTCATAACCTTGGGAATTCCCTTCTTGAAGCCAAGAACTATGAAAAAAGCATCCTTTCTTATAAAAATGCATTGCTGAAAAATCCTTCGGATAAGGATACCAAATACAACCTCGAATATGCAAAGCTGATGATGAAAAAACAACAGCAGCAACAAAAACAACAGCAAAAGAAAGATCAGCAGAATAAGGATAAAAAGGACCAGAAGAAAAACGAACAGAACAAGGATCAGAAACAGGATAAGAAAGATCAGCAGGATCAGTCAAAAAAGATCAGCAAGGAAGATGCAGACCGGATGTTGGAAGCCATGAAAAAAGACGAGAACAAAACCTTGCAAAAGCTGAAGAAAGAAAAAACAAAAGTCCAGCAGGTCCTGATTGAAAAAGATTGGTGATGGATAATAGAAAATACTATATGAATAAGAGGATTTTTTTGGTATTTTGTTCATTCCTTCTTATCGTGACCGTTACGTTGGCCCAGGAGATCCAGTTTACCGGCAATGCCAGATCGGCTGTCGGAGTTGGAGAGACCTTTAACCTGACCTATTCCGTTAATGCACAGGCATCGAATTTTCACGGACCAGCCATAACGGGATTTGATGTGCTTTCAGGTCCTTATACCTCTACCTCTTCGAGTATCCGTGCTGTCAACGGAAGAACCTCCATGTCGATTGCTTCAACTTTTACATATATCCTCCGGGCCAACAAGGAAGGTACCTTTGAAATCCCTGCCGCAACGGTTACAGCTGATAATAAGCAATACCACTCGAATGTCGTGGTCATCAAAGTCGTAAAGAATTCAGGAACCGGGCAGAATACATCGCCCGGGGGTACTACGGGAAAAAATAACAGCCAAAGCAGCGGGGAAATACAGTCTGGTTCAAATGATGTTTTCGTGAAAGCTGTCGTGGACAATAACAATCCCATACAGGGAGAAGGTATCATCTTTACCTATAAAATATTTTTCAAGGTATCCATTTCACAACCCACTATCACAAAACCCTCATCATTTGAGGGATTCTGGTCACATGCGCTCAAGGATAACGTAAAATATAATCAATATACTCAAACCATCGACGGTGAAGTTTACCATGTGGCGGAACTTTTAAAAGTAGTTTTATTTCCATTGAAGAGCGGGAAACTAGTAATCGACCCGTTTGAATTGGAATGCGTCGCCCAGTATAAAAGACAAACAAAAACAAAAACCGGGGATCCTTTCTTCGATGACTTCTTCAACAACAGTTTTTTTAATGAATCTTATGCCAATGTTGAAAAAACGATAAAGTCGAATCCCGTGGTGGTCAATGTCAGACCCCTTCCTACTGCTGAAAAACCGGTGGATTTCAGCGGGGCAGTAGGAACCTTTACATTCAAAACGGATCTTGATAAAACCAAGACAAAAACCAACGAGCCCATTAACCTGAAATGCACCATAACCGGGAAAGGGAATATTCAACTCATCGATAAGCTCAACATCAGCTTCCCACCGGATTTTGAAACCTATGATCCCAAGATCAGTAACAATGTGAGCACAACAGGAACGGGGACTTCAGGAAGCCAGACATTTGAGTACCTGATCATTCCCAGGAAAGCCGGTAAATTTACCATCAAACCCATCCCATTCAGCTATTTTGACCTTGAAAAAAAGAGATATGTAACATTAAGCAGTCCCCTGTACACAGTGGATGTGGAAAAAGGAAACGGCGAGGCAGCTTCAGTTACATACTCAAGTATAGGGAAAGAAGATATCAAATATATCGGCAGCGATATCCGGCATATAAAGAATGAACTTTTCATTCCCGGAAAAGCCGGGATATTTTTCTTTGCTTCAACGGGTTTCTTTTTATGGTTGTTCATTCCGATACTTCTCTTTATAAGTGTTATCATCCTCTGGAAGAAACAGGAAATGAGAAGAAGCGACCTGGCCCTCATGAAAAACAGGAAAGCTACACGAATTGCCATACGACGGCTGAAAAAAGCAAATGCTTTCCTGAAAGAGCAACAACGGGAAGCTTTTTATATTGAAATATCCCAGGCTTTATGGGGTTATCTGAGTGATAAGTTCGGAATCCCGTTGGCTGAGCTTTCTATGGAGTCAGTGCATGAAGCATTGGTGAAAAAGAATGTAAAGGATGAAATCATCCAACAGTTTATTGAAACACTCAACAATACTGAATATGCCCGGTTTGCACCGGGAGAAAAGACCATGATCATGGAAAAAACCTACCAGGAGGCGCTGGAGATTATCACCCGGATCGAACGGGAACTAAGGTAGGGTGAAGAGTATTAAGTGTTAAGTGTTAAGTTTTAAGGGGAAAATAGAGAAGCAAATAGCGAACAGCGAATGGCGAAAAGGGGAAAATTATTATAGGATGATTATGAAGAAAATTCTGATCTTTATTCTATTTCTAATGCCGGGATTGACCTTCGCAGTTGATCCGGAAATCACAATAGCCAAAGCAAACAAAGCCTATGCAGATGGATTTTATGACAATGCTGTCGAGTTGTACAAAAGCGTTATCACGGCCGGGTACGAATCGGTAAATCTTTACTACAACCTTGGCAATGCATGTTATAAACAAAACGACTTTGCTTCTTCGATCCTTTATTATGAAAAAGCCCGGAAACTTGATCCCGGAAATGAAGATGTGAATTTTAATCTCAGGATTGCAAATACGAAAATCACGGATAAGATCGAACCTATTCCGGAACTCTTCTATAAACGCTGGTACAAAAAACTGATTGAATCTTTTTCGGTTGATAAATGGTCCAGGTTGGGACTGGCTTTCTTATGCCTGGGGTTGGTTGCCGGATTGTTCTATGTCATATCAAAGAATTTACTCATCAGGAAAGCCGGTTTCTGGCTTGGGATCTTTTTTGTTTTTGTAAGCCTTTTTTCATTCCTGTTTGCCTGGCAGAGCTATGATGATATCATGCACAGGAAGGAAGCTATTATTTTCACTCCAACGGTGACCATTAAAAGTTCTCCGGATGAAAAAAGCATTGACCTCTTTGTGCTTCATGAAGGGGCGAAGGTTGAACTGATTGATAACATTGGCACCTGGTACGAGATCCGGATTGCCAATGGCAGTGTAGGCTGGTTGATTGCCTCGTCTGTAGAGAAAATATAGAATTATTCAATATTAGTTCCATTTCACTTCCACCAGCCTTGTTATCCCTTATATTCTCGGAAACGCAAATCCTCCGGAATTTTACTATACTGATACGGAACAAGTTTACAAAATCTTAGCTACTGTTCCTATCGGCATTACTGCATCTTAAGAAAAATGCTTTGCATTTTTATTAAGATGCAGTATATTTTGCGCCGGGATGGATTTTTTTTTTTGCAGAATTAACTTTTTCATTTATATTTGTTGAACTTATTTCCATGTATCCGTTTTGTATAACTATCTTGATTTTCCTACAATTACCATATTGAAAAGACATTTATAAATTAATCCTGCAAATATGAAAAGTAGATTTTTACCCTTTCGCTTTTTTATTCTTGTTCTCGGATTCATCACATTCTATTCTTCTTCCATCACGATTGCCGGAAATCCAGATGGCGGCAAGTCTGCAGTTGACCGTATGCAGCAAATCCGTGCCAACCAGAATACCGGTGTGATCGACGCCAGGGATATGCTGAAGGCACAGGCTCAGGTGAACAGGATGACCATGGAAAAAACAATGTCAAATGTTAATCTTAACTGGAAACAATTAGGTCCAAATAACGCAGCTGGCCGAACCCGCACAATACTATTCAGTAATAAAGATGCCACTGGAATGACGATTCTCACTGGTGGGGTAACCGGAGGCATCTGGAAATCAAGAAATCTCGGTTTGACCTGGCACCAGATGAATACACAGGATAATGAAGTGTTGAGGGTAACCAGCATGGTACAAAGCTCCAGCGGTACGATCTATGTTGCAACAGGGGAATCTTACTGTAATAAGAACCAATATATTGGCACGGGGATCTATACTTCTAGTGACGATTCCACATTCACAGTCATTCCTGGTACCCAGCCGGTTGCAAATGACCCATCTTCAGATTGGGCCTACATTTCGAAACTGGCCATAAGCCCGAAAGGCAGGATCTATGCTGCAACAAATGCCGGGTTGAAATATTCAGACAATGGAACGGATTGGCACATGGCAAAAAGCGGGTTTGCCTATACAGTCACGATCGGGGCGGATGGAACTATCCTTACTAATATCAATAATCTTGCTTATATCGCCGTAGCAGACGACAGCCCTTTTGTGAACCTGTCTACGAACACCTCTACCACATTTCCGAATGTAGGTGTTGGCGGGATTGAATTTGCCATTGCCCCAAGCGATGGAAATATCATCTATGCATCGCTGGTCAATACGGGTGGCGGACTTCTGAATATTTACAAGTCGGCTGATAAAGGAACTACCTGGTCCATTGTTTTCCCCGGAAATAACACCTATAATCCTTTCGGAACGAACGGTTGTTATGCAAATACCTTGGCCGTATTTCCCGATGATCCTGACCAATTACTCCTTGGCGGAGTAGATATGTGGCATGGGAAAAAATACCAGTCAACCGGTTACTACAACTGGGAGCAGGTTTCATTCGATGTGTATGATGAAGAGTATTATGAACTCAGTAATGTCCTGGTGCCGATTTCTCAGCACCAGATCTTATTCCGTCCGAATGTGACTACGCAATTCGGTATCGCAACCGATGATGGTATTTCCATCGGTACCATAAGCAATTACGGCATTACATTTCAACACATGATCAAAAACTGTATAATTTCCCAATTTAATTCTATTACATACAATTTAAAACAAGAATCCTCCTTTGGTGGCGCAGTTTACGTTGGTGCAGATTATATTCCTGGTGGCACTGTTCTGAATGAACCCGAAAACGGAAAACAGATTAATTCCGGATATGGCGGGGATGTGGCCTGGTCGATGATCCATCCAACCAGTGTCTTCTACGGAACAGGAGTTTCTTCTCAACCCTTTATCCGTTCTGAAGACTTTGGTGTCACGCCATCACCTACTTTCCTGGGATCCATTACCAATGCCAATTATACACCCATCAACTTCTGGGAAGATTTTAACTTTACACAAAGTATCGACAGTGTCACATTTATAAATAAAGGAGGCCCAATAGCCAAAGATTCCGTTTTCAATGTACCCAGCGCGAATGCTAACTTCCCGATGCATTATCAGGCTCCTGACAAAATTGACTCATTGGACACTATCAGGGTTCATGATGTTATTCAAAGCAGGTTTTTCATACCCGGTATATATTCAATGGCAGGAATTTTTATGACAAAACAGGCATTACAGTTTTCCGTTAATCCAACTTGGTTCAGGATTTCGAATATGGATATTACCGACGTGATTTCCTGCATTGCCGTTTCCAAAGATCTGGAAGTGCTCTGGGCAGGTACCACAACCGGCAAACTCTTCCGGCTCACCAATATCACCTTCGCCAATGATGCTACAACTGCCTGTGTAGATAGCGCAGGATGTGTAATCGGACATGCCACCTATGACAGCACGGTTTACTCACAATTCAAAAACAGGTACATCACATCGATCGCCATTGCTCCGGATAACCATACGGTTTTGGTTACTCTCGGAAATTATGGGAATTCAACCTATATTTACAAAGCAACCAATGGACTGGATGTTACCCCGACCTTTACACAAGTTCAGGGTAATTTGCCTCTTATGCCGGTATACACCGGAATGTTTGAAATGAGCAATCCCGGTATTGTGCTTGTAGGAACCGATTTTGGTATATTTTCCACCGATGATATCTCTGCTGCCTCGCCCACCTGGACCGTTCAGAATACAGGAACCGGAAATGTACCAGTGACTGCAATAAAACAGCAAACCAATCAAGGACTTTATTATGACAGGCCAAACAATTATGGCGATCTCTACCTTGCCAGTTTCGGAAGAGGCCTTTTCTTTAATGACACGTTCGGCATAATACTGGGAACGGATCCGATCTATACCAAACCCGCTACTGTAAACAAGCTGAAAATTCAGCCGAATCCATTTACGAACAATGTTGACATCTCCTATAAAATAGGAAAAACAGCTCCTGTTCATGCAATGGTTTATGACTTATCAGGACGGATAGTCTTATCAACTTCATTTGGGACACAGCAACCCGGTGAATATACTCAGGCATTAAACCTTGAATCTTTCTCCAATGGCACTTATATCATCAAGCTGGATTATGGCTCCGGTTCATCTTTTGGCAAAGCCATGAAGTTAAAATAGGTCCCATACAAAAATGAATAAAGCTGTCTCAAACACGAGGCAGCTTTTTTTTCTTTCATTGCTCGTTGATCGTTGGATTACCCTCCTGATTTTTTTAACCACATTAGATGAGATCAAGTAGGCATCTCTGCCTTCGTCTTTGCGAGACAGGGAGATTGATTAGAAAAAAAGATTATTTCGAAAGGCTTGTTTTAAATTCACGAAGGACTTTCAGGTCATCCTCATTTATATAATTTATTTGTAAAGCCTTCCCGATCAGGATCTCATAATCGGTCAATGTTATGAGCGGACAACCTGCCTCAGTAAACCGGGAAACGGAAACAGGCAGGTTATAGGTAAATATAGCTACCATGCCGATAACGATACAACCGGATTCCTGTAAGGCACGTACTGCCTCAAGGCTGCTGCTTCCCGTTGAGATCAGGTCTTCCACAACTACGACTTTCTGCCCGGATTCAACCCTGCCTTCGATCAGATTGGTAAGGCCATGATCTTTTTTACTGGTGCGGACATAGACAAAGGGCAGGGAAAGTTCCTCTGCTACGAGAGCCCCTTGAGGAATACCTCCGGTTGCGACACCTGCAATAAGACCGGGCTTTTCAAATTTTTCGGTAATGGCATGTACAAAATTCTCTTTGATAAAAGTTCGGATCGCCGGAAAAGAAAGTGTAACGCGATTGTCGCAGTAGATCGGCGATTTAATCCCGGAAGCCCAGGTAAAGGGATCACGCGGGCTTAACTTCACAGCTCTGATTCCCAGAAGATATTCTGCCATTTGCAAAGAGACAGTTTTATTATAAATCATGGGTAATTAATTGATAATTGATAATGGATAATTGACAATTTATATGAGTTATTGGGTGTTAAGTATTAAGTGTTAAGTATTAAGTGTTTCATGAACGTGAAATCAAAAATAGACATTATTAGCGTGAAGTCCACTCGGAAAAATTATTTTTATAATTTTACAGAAGGATACATCTTCTTAGCGAACTTAGTGCCATTGCTTGACGGCAGACAGGTGTATGCCTACTTTAAGACAAAATCTAAGTCATTGAAAAACAATATTTAATTTTCACCACAGTAGGCACACTAGAACACAATAGAGTTAAACAACTTGATTTAAACTAATGTGACCTACTGTGCCTATTGTGGTTAAAAAAATTAAAAGTGTAATCCAATGATCAACGAACAAAGAGCAAATTACGATTAAAAATTTATATTATCTGATTTGATTCAGGAGTTAACTTT
>JBEKST010000034.1:0-16348 GCA_049516815.1 Bacteroidales bacterium
GGATAAAAATACTGGAACATGTTCCAGTAACGGCACATAGCAAGAATCCTTTTCGCCTCGGAAGGATAGTTTTCCCCTGCGTAAAACGATGAATCATTCGTAAAGAGGTTATTCATTGGTCCGAGATAAACATTCTTTTGTGGTCTGAATTTGTTCTTGATATCAAGAAGGATATTTTTCACCCCGGTCGACAGAAAGGGATCCTGGATCCAGGACAGGTCA
This sequence comes from Bacteroidales bacterium, assembly GCA_049516815.1. Classification (GTDB taxonomy): domain Bacteria; phylum Bacteroidota; class Bacteroidia; order Bacteroidales; family FEN-979; genus FEN-979. Next base: position 223 of record JBEKST010000034.1, read on the forward strand.
AGGTTGTTGTTCAGGCTATCCGGTATGACCGGCAAAATGGCGGAACTCGTTCCCATAGGGCCGGCATTATTCAGCATTTGCAGGAGGGAATCATTGAATGCAGTATTGGTCGGTGCATTTTTGGCGGCAGCAGTAGCCCGTAACAATTCATTATCCCAGTTAACCAGCCCTTTGGCGATTTCTGTATGGTAATACTTTGCATGACCCCATACTTTGCATAAGAAATATAACCGCTGGTAATAATCAGCAGCAGGAATCTGTGCAATGGTAGCTGTTAATGGCAATAAGAATCCTAAAACAAGGATCCACTTGCCAACATGATTTTTTTTCATATCACATTTTTATTTAATCACTACAAATATAATCCGGGGGTTGACGTGAAACCTGTCATTTGTGTGAACTGTATTGTTCTCTGTGTGAACGGTATGGTTTTTTGAATGAATGGAGGTAAATGAGGGACGATTAGTGAAGTCTAACTGCCGACTGCCGACTGCCGACTGAGGACTGCCGACTGCCGACTGCCGACTGAGGACTGCCGACTGCCGACTGCGAACTATCAACTCCATTCCCCTTCTATTTAATACAGTTCACGCAACCAAACATACCGTTCACTCAACCGCCAGGTTTTGTTATGTTGAAGTATGTAATATTACATTCGACTTTCTTAAAACATGTCAGCATGAATTCAACCAGATTGTCACTTTTGTTTATTGCTTTGACTTGTCTCATTTGCGGACAATTGACAATCCCAGCACAAGCCCAGGTTCAACCACCTGAAAAAACAGAACAAAAGACGGATTTTCCATCAGGAGATGCGTTCAAAAACTCCAAAATCACTTATAAACTGATACCCGGAATAAACAAGACGTGGGGGTATGATATTTTGGTTGATTGCCAGATGAAAATCCACCAACCTTCTATACCGGGCCAACCGGGAAACGAAGGCTTTAAAACCAGGGAAGGAGCCGAAAAAGTAGCCAAACTGGTGATAAAGAAAATGAAAAAAGGTGAGATGCCTCCCAGCATTGATACTAAAGAGATGAAAAAATTAAAAGCGATATAAATCCTGAATTTTAGTAAAAAAAGAAAAACAAATTAAAAACAAGACCATGAAAACAATCAACAACTTATTGGCAGTGATTTTCATTGCCTGTTTTATGACACTGCTGACAGGACAGAGACTGACGGCTCAAAACACTGAATATTACGATTAGGAGCTACAGGCTTTAGCATCGGTGCCAAGGGTTATATTGGAACCGGTTGTACTTACTTAAATGGTGTTTTTACTGCAAAGAAGGACTTTTGGGAATATGACCCTGCAACCGATTCATGGACCCAGAAAGCTGATTTAGGCGGGGTGGCAAGAGAAGCTGCCACCGGGTTCAGCATCGAGAACCTGGGCTATATCGGAACAGGTGTCGGTGGAAACTGGTTAAATGACTTCTGGGAATATAACCCCGCCCAGAATAAGTGGACGATTAAGGCGAATTTTGGGGGACCAGCAAGAGAAAACGCTGTTGGTTTCAGTTTGGGAAAGAAGGGATATATTGGTACAGGTTATGTTTACATGAACGGTTTGCTTAATAATCTTAAAGACTTTTGGGAATTTACACCTTCCTCCGGCAATGGCAAAGGTACCTGGAAACGCGTAGCTGATCTCCCCGGAAATCCCAGGTATGCAGCCGTAGCCTTCGGAATAGGCCAGAAAGCCATTATCGCCACAGGCATAAATTATGTTGACAGCGAACATTACACCTTTTATAAAGACTGCTGGGAATATGACCCGAACACAAATCCAAAAACCGGAGGCAAATGGACACAGAAAACGGATCTTCCCGCAGTATCAAGAGCTTTCGCAGTAGGATTTTCAATAAATGGTACAAAAGGATATATAGGAACAGGCAATTCGGGTAAAGCACAGGAAGGCTTTAAAAAAGATTTCTGGGAATATGACCCGGGTAATTTAACAACCGGCCCGTGGACACGGAAAGCCGATTTTCCCGGGAGGGCCAGAGATTGTGATGTGGGATTTGCTATTGGAAATAAAGGATATATCGGCTTAGGATTAGCCGGGGCTAGTTACGATACATTAGCACAGGATTTCTGGCAGTTTGATCCCGGTACAATCCCAGGTGGACTTGGTACCTGGTTACAGATGGCCGATTTTGGCCTCCACAGGGGTCTTCTGAAAGATGCTGCCTCATCAGAAATATCAGACCAGTTAAGCAATGAAGAATTGATCGTCTATCCAAATCCATCTAACTCAACATTCAACTTCAGCTTGAAAACAACGAGTGAAGAATTGGTAACCATTCAAATATTTGACATGCTGGGAAGGTTGCTCCATGAGTATAAATCATTATCACCGGATGACGTGATGACTGTTAAAGATATTCTGAATGTTGGAGTATACTTTGCTGTAGTAACTCAGGGTGAATACCGGAAGACTATAAAACTTAGCAAGGTCAATTAACCTTGTTGCACCTTATCCCCTTGCCCCTTCTCCTCAAGGAGCAGGGGTTTGGGGTTGAAGTTCACTTTGAACAATTATCAGAAAATCGTTGTCTTTTCCTTGTACTTGTTATATATTTAACGGTTTTATAAATAATAGTCTTATCATCAGTTTGTGAACAAGAAATCATTAACTGAACCAAAATAATCAGGATATGAAAATGAATAAGATACAGGTATTTGCCCTTTTAATTTCTATAATTTTTTTAGCGGGCGGGTTACTCTTCATCAGATCCTTCCGTAAAAAAGAAGATCCCAGGAAACGGTATGAACGATTCCTGACGGAATTGAATAAAAAAGTGCAGAATATTGCGAAGAACGATAAGGAGGAGGTACCGGCGGCATTGGATCAACCCGAGATGGCTTCTTTCCAGGAGTACCTGATGACGATGGATCCCTCCACCGGTAAGATTCCGCGTGAGCGTTTATTGGATGCATACAGGAGTACCTTACGGATACAGGAGGAAAAATCAGGTTACGGTTCTCTTCTCTGGCAGGGATATGGTGCAGACATGGGCGGGCGAACACGGATGATTATGTACGACCCGAATGATACAACCCACGAAAAAGTATGGGCAGGCGGGGTTACAGGAGGTCTCTGGTACAACAACAACATACAGGACAGCCTTTCCCCCTGGGTACCGGTCGGGGATTTCTGGCCTGACCTGGCAATCCGGTGCATGGCCTATGACCCGAACAACCCATTGACCTTTTATATCGGAACAGGTGAAGCTGAAACTGCCATCCAAACCTATCGTGAATCTTCCGGACTTGGTGATGGCATCTGGAAATCCACCGATGGCGGAGTCACCTGGAACCTGCTGAGTTCCACTACCGGCTTTGCTTATATTCCGAGGATCGTTGTGCGAAATGAAAATGGCAGCAGCGCGATCTATGCTGCGGTGGTTTCGGGTTTATACCATGGAATCCATAATAGTCTTCCGTCCGACGGTCTCTTCCGTTCAACTGATGGAGGAATTACATGGAACCAGGTTTTACCGAATATTACAGGATATAATGTTCCTTATTCTCCATCGGATGTAGTTCTTGGGGCCAGCGGAAGGATCTATGTCGGTACTATGTCCAACCTGGATGGAAACGGAGCGGCAGTACTGCTTTTCTCCGATACCGGCTTGCCCGGATCGTGGAATGTAAATACAACTTTCCGGAATCAAATCCTTGCCGATCCCTCGTACAACATCCCTGGCCGTGTAGTTTTCGGGTGCGCCCCGTCAAACCCGAACGTGGTTTATGCACTAATTGCATCTGGCTTTATCTACTCGGGAGATAGTTTTAAATATTATCACTGCTCTCATATCCTCCGTTCGGGAGATAAGGGTATGACCTGGGTTAACAAGAACCTGCCCACCAATTTGAATGGCCAAACCAATTTTGCAAACCTTGCCTGGCATGCCCTTGATATTGCAGTGGATCCGAATTCACCAAATACTGTTTACATAGGTGGATTGGATGTTCATAAAACGACCGATGGTGGAAGCAACTGGTCAAGAGTAAGCGACTGGAAATTATGGTACACTGGTGGTGGTCCTCATTATATTCATCCTGATCAGCATTGTATTGTATATAAACCCGGATCTTCTACTGTAATTCTTTTTAGTACTGACGGTGGGATATTCTATACGTCAAATGGAAGTAATGCACAACCGGTTTTTGAACAGCACAATAAAAGGTATAATACGCTTCAGTTTTATACCTGTGCAATTAACCCGGTTTCCGGAGCGAATAATTTTATAGGCGGATTACAAGATAATTCGACCCTTTATTACTCCGGGACACCATTGACCATCAATGATCTCGTAGGAGAAGGTGACGGCGCTTACTGTTTCTATGACGAATACGACCCATCAATATTCTTTACTTCAGAACAATATAATTATTATTGTATGTATAGTAATGCACAATTTGTAAAAAAATTAGATACCATTAAGAGTGGAATTTTTATCAATCCTTCCGATTATGATAATAACCTGAATAACATTTATGCTAATGCTGTAAATTATATAGGATATCAGGCTAATATGATTTTACGGATCGAAGATCTCACCGGATCGGCTGTTAATACTTTTGTACTCCTCAACACTAATACTCCTGTCTATTTTTCATCAGTTAGGTATTCTCCTTACTCACCTTCGGGGAAATCGACAATTTTCCTTGGCACAGTGGCCGGGCGGCTCTATAGAGTCAGTGAAGCCCAATCTAATAGCCCGGTTGTTAGCGAAATAACCGGAACGAATTTCCCTGCAGCCAATATTTCTTCGATTGCGATCGCAGGTTCAGAAGATACCTTGCTGGTCACGTTCTCCAATTATGGGGTATCCTCAGTTTTCCAGACCTATGATGGGGGTATTACCTGGCAGAACAAGGATACCAACCTTCCGGATATGCCTATCCGCTGGTGCTTGTATCATCCGGAGAACTCCAAACAAGCCTTATTGGCAACTGAAACCGGGGTTTGGTCGACACAGAACCTTGATGCAGCAAATACAGTATGGGAGCCGGATGTAAACGGAATGCCCAATGTGAGGACTGATATGCTCGTATTCCGGGAATCGGATCATACCGTACTTGCAGCCACGCATGGCAGGGGATGTTTTACCGCAACCTGGGATGTCGTCTATACCGGAATCAATAATGAACCAAAACCCAATTTTTCCGTTTACCCCAACCCGGCATCAAACACCGTTCATATAACTTTCAATAATTATTCAAACTTGTCTATCGGACAGGCAGATGAAAAAACAATACTTTCCATCCGGAATATTCTAGGAGAAGAATTGTTAAGCAAACAGATCCAGAATGGTGAATCGGTTATTGATGTTTCAGAACTGCAAAAAGGTCTCTATTTCGCGGAAATAAAAACAGGCAATAAACAAACGGTCAGCACAAAACTGATTATTCAGAAATAAACTGTCAAACTAATTATTAAATTGCGACTCCGAACTGCCGACTGCCGACTGCTGACTGCTGACTGCCAACTGCCAACTGCCGACTGCCGACTGCTGACTGCCGACTGTTAACTGCCGACTGCCGACTGCTGACTGTTGACTGCCGATCCCGATTTCACTTCGTTCATCGGGACTTCGCTCGCTGACGCTCGCTACGCTGCTGACTGCCGACTAAAACCAAGTGCATGCCCCTGAAAAAATTAAAACGAGTTTTCTTCGCTGCTCTATTGCTGTTTACCCTGAACCTTTCAGCGCAGAATCCCTATATCCAGCATTATACCACTTATGATGGCATGCCATCAAACACTGTTTACTATATTTACCAGGACAGCAAAAAATTTATCTGGTTTGCGACGGATGCCGGTGTTGTGCGATATGATGGTACAACATTTACAAATTTTCGTAAGAACGATGGATTAAACAGCAATGAAATAATCCGAATTAAAGAAGATTCAATTGGACGCATCTGGTTCTTTAATTTAAACGGCAGGTTTAATTTTTTCTATCAGAACAAGATCTTTAATGAAACCAATGCTCCATTCCTGGATTCATTTAAAAATAAATTTTTTTTTATCGATTTTTACAATGATAAAGATCAGGAAATCTATTTCTATAACACCTGGTTAGAAATATTTTGTTTAAATACTCAAAACCAAGTCAAAAAGTACGGATTAGATGAAAAAATTATCAGAGATAAAACAAATGGTAAAAATAATGGAGAATTGCTTTTAAGATATTTGTGCAAGAACTCAAAAGATGAATTCATTCTTTGGATAGGTGGTGAAATATTCAAACTAAATACCTCATTTAAAAATCCAATTAAAATTTCCGATTTAGTCAATATCTGGCAGGTCTATCCGGGCCGGAATAATTCTTTTTATATTTCTGCTTATAATAAGGGAGTGATCAAGGTTAACGAACAATTTAAGATTGAAGATGTTTTAATGCCTTTTAAAATGCCGGATCAGTATACGGGGATAAGGTCAATTCTGGAAGATACCGGCGGATTTTTATGGATAGTTACATTTGATAAAGGCGTTTTTTGCCTCTGGAATAACAAAATTGTGCGTCATTTTGACATAAAAGAAGGCCAGGCGATTATCCAGGACAACGAAAAAAATATATGGATAAGTTCGATGAACGATGGCGTTTATAAGATCAGTCCATACCTGAACGCTCACAGGCATTACGAGAATTCTTTATTCCAGAATAGAGGAATTACAGCTTTGGATACAAAGCACGGAATGGGTCTTTGGTTTACGAATGGTAAATCGGTATACTTGTTAAAGAATAATGATTTTTATACTTTAAAATATCAGATCGAAGATTTTCCATCTACACAGGTTTTCCAATTGAAAAATAATACCTTAATTATAGGTGCAAAAAGCTCTTTTTCTTATGCTTTTAAAGGTATTGCAATAGATTACATTACTAAACAAATAACTTATAAATCGTTAACTAAAGCACTGTATAAAGGCAAAGAAATGGTAATTAATAAAAGAGAAGATAAATTAAATTCATTCAGTGGTGGTTCCGTGTATATTTATAACATTTACAAATACTTCCAGCGATTCAAAGCAATAAATATCGGTGAGCATATAAATAATACTTTCTATAATTTAAATGATGACCTTATCATCAATGCAAAGAAAAACTATCTTTTGCATAACGATTCGATTACACCATACCCGGCATTATCCGGGTTCGACAATAAAATAATCACAGATCATCTTATTTTGAACGATTCCACTGAATTATTTAATATCGACGGTGATAGTATTTATATATATAGCCGGCACAATTTTATTAACCTCACCGCTGCTTTTAATTCACCTATTGACCTTCAGGTAAGAAAAGCTGTTTACAAGAAACCCACCTTGTATCTTTCAACTTTCAGGAATATTTACAAATGCGACAATCCTTTGAACATCCATGGAAAAGAGCCGGTAAAACTGCAACTCATCGACATCAACTTCCGGAATATCCATGATATCCTGGTATATAAGGATTCCCTTTATGTTGCTTCCGATGACGGCCTGACGATCATCCCGGAAAAAACGCTCAGCAAGATCAGATCCCATACACCGATTCCCTATTTTCAATACATAATCGTCAACGATACCGGGGTTGATCTAACAAAACAAAAGATTACGTTGACAGGAAATACCAGGATCAAAATCGGCTTTGGAAGCATTCAATATTCCGGAAGTCCTGCACTATTTTCTTACAAACTTGAAGGTTTTGATCATGAATGGACAACAGGCAGGGGAATCAATGTGGTATACCAGAATGTACCCAGGGGTAATTATACTTTTAAATTAAAAGTTTGTAAAGAAACTTCGGAATGGAGCAACCCGATTGAATTTAAAATTACTATCAAGGCTCACTTCTGGCAGCATCCGTTATTCTTTGTGTTTCTATCCCTTTTGTTTACAGGATTGATAGCCCTGATCATAATCCGTAGAAAAAACATCCAGATAAAACGCAGGGAATTAGATAACCAGTTAATCACTCTGGAGCAGAAGGCGCTTCAATCGATGATGAACCCTCATTTCATCTTTAATTCTTTAGGGTCGATACAGACTTATCTTCTCGAGAAAAAGTCGGGTGAAGCAGGGTTATACCTTTCCCAGTTTGCCCGGTTAATCCGCCAAAATCTCAATGCTATCAACGCTGCCAGTATCGACCTCGAAGAAGAGATCGACCGGTTAAAGAATTACCTTGATCTCGAAAGGCTGAGAATGGAAAATAAGTTTGATTACAACATTGAAATTGATGAGAATTTAGAAGAGGCTGAAGTCCAGATCCCTTCCATGATCATCCAGCCTTTTGTTGAGAATGCCATCTGGCATGGGATCGCTGCAATGGAAGACAAAGGCCAGATCAACATCAAATTCCACAGACACGATGAAAAATCCGTGAAAGTCATTATCGAGGATAACGGGATTGGCATAAAACGTTCTGAAGCTTATTCAACAAAACAGGAAAAGCACTTACACCTCGGCATGGAAATGACACGAAAAAGACTTGAGCTTCTCGGCAAAAAATTTTCCATCAAAACGGCAATTGAATTTTTTGAAACCTTTCCAGGTGCTGAGAATCCTGGAACAAGGGTTGTGTTGGTTGTACCAATAGGATTGTAATTGGCAGTCGACTGCCAACTGCTGACTGCCGACTGCTGACTGCCGACTGCTGACTGCCGACTGCTGACTGCCGACTGCTGACTGCTGACTGCCGACTGCCGACTGAGTACTGCCGACTTATCAAATTACTCCAGCTATCTTGAGAAATGCTTGATCGTCTCCCGGAAGTCATTCAGCTTTCCCCGTGAAATACTCAGTTTTGTGCCATCATTCAGCTCGGCAAAATTCCCTTCATAACTCGAATAAGCACGCAGATAATTCATGTTTATAATCGTCGATTTATGGATCCTAACGAAGGCGGGATGCTCAAGTATTTTTTCAAATTCACCCAGCGAACGGGTCGCAACGATCTTGTCCAATCCCGACAAATGCAGGATTGTATAATTACTGTCGGCCTGTAAATACATCAGGTCAGAAACATTGACCATCCTGAAGCCAAATTGCTCCCGAACTGTGATCTTTGTGATCAACTTACTGTCCGAATTGATATTTTCATGCAGGTTATCCAGTGATTCATGGTAAATCTTCCGGACCTCTGCCTTATTTTGCCTCAGCTCATGATACTGAATTGCCTTCAGAACAGCTTCACGAAGGTCCAGCCCGTTGACCGGTTTCAATAAATAATCGATGGCGCTTGCCTTGAGAGCCCGCAATGCATACTCCTCGAAAGCAGTAACGAAAATGATACCGTAATTTTCTTTTGGGATGGAGCTAAGAAAAGCGAAACCATCTTCTTTGGGCATAGAGATATCGAGGAAAATAAAATCTACTTCATACGATTTCAACAGTTCACGTCCTTCCTGCGCTGATCCGGCGGAACCACAAACCCTGATTTCAGGACAATATTCAGCCAATAATAAAACCAGCGCTCGACGAATGATCTTCTCATCATCAATAATAATTGCATTATACTGTTTCATGGATTTATTAATTTCATGATCACACCGGCCAAATATATTATAATAAAATTAACTAATCTCAGGGAATGAGCAAAATGTCATTCTTTTTTAGTAAACTGTATTGTTTTCAACATTAACGGTAGAACATTCCACTTTCATTCTTCATTCTTCATTCTTCATTGCATTTGCCTCCCTAAGAGTTTTTAAATAATCAATCATAAACTCTTCCTTCTTCTTTAGACGGTACTGCATGATAAATCTCGGATGTGCCAGCGGGATAACCTGATCAAAGAAATTATATTCCCGGTTGAGCTTTCCGAGGAATTCAGAATTCTTCCCCTCCCCAAGACATATACAAAACTTACGGTCGATACCAAATCTGATCTGTTCGAGAAGACTTGTAACAATGAAACCAGTGACGGATTTTTCCAGGTTCCTGTCATCATAATAATTCATATTTTTCCCGTTTTTAACGAAACCCAGTGGACAAACGGCTGTCAGGTAGAATTTTGAATAAAATTTTTCCGGTCCCCCGAACCGGTTGATCATTTCATAGATGAAAATGGAAGAAAGCTCGGACCGTTTATCCAATGAATTGATGATGCCACATTCCTTCTCAAGCCTTATTGGATCAGTAAATGTTACCCCGGTAACACCTGCTCCGAACCGGCCGGGATTTATCCCGAGTATCATTGTCCTCGGAAGAGTATCCTTATAAAACTTCCGGTAAAATTTTCCGGAAAGATCTTTGATCTCAGCAGCTGAAAAAGGATTCATGACCGAGACTCCTTCCGGCAAGGTCATTTTCATTTCCAGATTGTCATAGAAATTAATGATCTTATCCGATAATGTATTCTTCATTTTGGTTGAGGATAAGTGGAAGCAAAGGTAAAGCATCCTTTGTCAACGGAAGTTCCTGATTCCGGAAAACTGCTATCTTTGCTTTAAAAAAATTATCATTACATTATGGCCCAAATCACTGAAGAAATGATCCGGCTGGAAACGGTCAAAAGAGTTGCAGAATTTATGTTGACCGCCGCCCGAACAGCCCCAAAAGCAAGAGGGACCGACAACCTGGTATTGGCAATGGCCACAGGAACTGACATTGAACTTATTGCAAAAAAAATGGAAGAGATCGGGAACCGTCCTGACGGAACTCCTTCCTTTCTCAGAGATGCGGATAATATCCGGAAAGCACAGGCAATTGTATTGCTTGGAACACGGATCAAATCGATAGGTCTGAAGCTTTGCGGCCGCTGCGGTTTTGCGAATTGCGAAGAAAAAGATCTGCATCCTGGATTCCCCTGCACATTTAACACCGGCGACCTGGGAATTGCCATCGGTTCCGCAGTCAGCATTGCTATGGATAACCGGGTCGACAACCGCGTAATGTATACCATCGGGCAGGCAGTCATGGAAATGAAATTCATGGGGGAAGAAGTGAAGATCGCTTTCGGTATCCCTCTTTCCGTAAGTGCGAAGAATCCTTTCTTCGACCGGTGATCAGTCTCGCAGAGGACAGAGGACAGAGGTCGGAGAATGGAGGATAGAGGATCAAGCATCCAGCATCCAGGATCCAGCATCAGTTAAATAATAACGTTGAAACCATTAGTAAAATCCACCCATGGAGAAGAGAAAGTTTGGTAAAAATGGACTGGAAGTTTCAATCCTCGGTTTCGGTGCCCTGCATATCGGGAATGCAAGAGTAGATGATAATACGGCTGACAGGATGTTAAATGAAGTTCTTGATCTCGGGATCAATCTTATTGATACAGCCCGTGCCTATGGTCAATCAGAACGGAGGATCGGACAATTCATTTCTCACCGCAGGAGTGAGTTTATCCTGTCAACAAAGGTGGGTTATGATGTGCAATGGCAGCCTGACTGGACTTACGGAGCAGTAACAGGGGGCATTGAGCAGGCGCTGAAACTCATGAAAACCGAAACTATCGATATTGTCCATCTTCACTCCTGCTCATTGGATATCCTCAAGAAAGGAGATGTCATTAGCGGCCTGGAAAAGCAGAAGAAAGAAGGAAAAGTCCGGTTTATTGCCTATTCCGGAGAAAATGAAGCATTAAGATATGCGATCTCAACCGGAAGGTTCGACAGTATTCAGGCTTCGGTGAACATCTGCGACCAGCAGATCATAGACGATGTGCTGCCTGAAGCAGCCAGACAAGGTCTCGGAGTGATCGCGAAGAGACCCATTGCAAATGCTCCCTGGCGGTACATTTCGCCTCCTGTGGGCCATAACAGTACAGAATACTGGCACAGGTTAAAAAAGATGAGTATCGACCCTCACGGGATGGACTGGCTGGAACTTGCCCTTCGTTTTTCCGCTTATACCGAAGGAGTCAGCACATGTATTACAGGGACTTCGAGCACAGATCATCTTAAAGAAAACCTCAGGGCTTTGGAAAAAGGACCCCTTGACCGGGATATCTTTCAATATATCCGTAACGAGTTCCGTAAAAATGACGATAACTGGATCGGCTTAATCTGAATTACCAGGAAGTGTTAAGTTTTAAGCGTTAAGTATTTTCGTGTACCGTGCACCTTGAACCACGTACTTTACAGGGGACTTATCACGATTTCCTGCCCTTTCACTGTTTTAATTTCCATACGCCCGTCACGGATTTTTATTCCGCCATCGGCGCCTGTCACTTTCAACCTCAGCTTCCTGCCTCCTTCAAAGGGATCCTGGAGGATAAGTTTTCCGCCCTCTTCCGGAAATATTCTGATCTCAGTTAATTTTCCATCTTTTCTTATGGCAGAGACAAGAAAAGCACCCCGGGCACGCAAATTATGAAAAGAGATGTTCTTCCAGGCTGAAGGTACGGCCGGAAAAACCCGGATAACATCATTCTGGCTTTGCAATAACATTTCCTGGATACCGGAGGCACAAGCAAAGTTGCCTTCCAGTGTAAACGAGCGGTACGTATAGCTTGATTTTCCGGTCTTGGATTGATCTCCGTTTACATGAAAACTATTGGAAAGACAGAAGCAGTTTGTAAATATTCTCAGAGCAGTAGCGGCATCCTCTCCCCTGCCGGCACGTGCATAAAGGTTTCCCAGCCAGGCATAAGAATAGCCACACCATTCAGAAGTTCCGGCTTTTTCTAATTCATGAAGTGAGGATGTAATTGTCTTCTGGTCTTTTTTACCGTTTAGCTTATCGATAAGTCCAAGTGGAAAAATTGCCATAAGATGCGAAAAATGACGGTGAGAATGAATACAGGGCTGATCTTTTGCTATTATTAAGGCCCTTGCAGTATCCATAGCTAAACCCGGCCACTCAGATAACACTCTCTTCCAGTACCAGGAATCATTGTCCTTGCCTAGAGATCTTGCCATTTCAGATGCATCGGAAAAGACCGACCGGATCAGGGCAAGGTCAAAATTTGTTATCTGTGTATACCAGGCGTTCAGGGAATTATCGCCCATCTCAGGACTGGAACTGAGGGGCAACTGTCTTTTCTTTCCTTCCTTTATGGAAAGATTATCTAAAAAAACGGCGACATCATGTAAAAATGGATATCCTTTTGTTCTCAGGAAGTTTGTGTCATGACTGAATTTCCATTGTTCATAAAAGTACTGTGCCAGCCAGGCGGAGGTGGTAGGTGAAAGCGCAAATTGTATCCACCCGCCCATAGGTTCGCCGGTCAGGGTTGAAACGCCGGGAAAATTAAGCCCCGGACATCTAAAATAGGTACTGGTATATTCTTTTGCCCTATCCTGGTTCAACAGTATCCAATCGGTGAAAACGGCCGATTCTTCCAGGTGGTTTGACGAATAACCCGGCCAGTAACTCATTTGGGTATTCAGGTCATTATGGAAATCACCTTTCCAAGGCGGAAGAAAACCATTATCGGCAGTCCATATCGCCTGCAATGTGATGGGAGGCGCCCCTTTCCGGGAAGCAGAGCCGAACTTGTAGATCTCCCTATACCATTGATTCTCAAGGATCGTATCGGGAATATGAATGTCGGACCTTGACCAGAAACCCTGCCACCATTGTGTATGGTTCTTTAAGGCATCACCGAAAAGAGTTCCGTTTGCAGCTGCGTCATGGGTCAAGGTCCAGGCGGATTTGTCAGGTGAATACGGTGTATCTTTGGATGTAATGCTCCAGCATCCTTCAATGGATCTTGCATCGGTTTGCCACCAGATCACTGAAACTTCATATAAAAAGTCGCCCCATCCTTTTTGAATATAATAAATGGAATTCGGGTTATATTCCGGCTTACTCTGTTGATATCCCAGCCTGCTCAGTCTTTGTCCGCCTAAAACATCTCCCGGTTTATTTTTGGCAGAATCAACAAAATGCGGGGGATCAAAAAAAACAGCGAAAGGGACCGGATGATTTTCCCAACGGAACCATCCGAGTGTTTGTGTTGCATCAATAAATGCAAGAAACCGTGTACCCGATTTCCAGCGAATTTCACACAAAGCATTCTCAAGATAAAGATGAACCGATTCAACTTCTCCCAAGGTACTGATCGAAAATTCCAGGGCTCCTGCGGGGATCTTTGCAGGAGCCGGATCCCGGTTGTAGGGAAGATCAAATAACTTCTGAACCGTATCATAGGATTTTTTATCTACCTGTTCTTTAACCCAGGAATAGCTGAATTGCGGTAGTGAAAATTCTTTCACCGGCCTCAGGTCCCAAAGATCGGCCCTATCAATGGAAATTCTCAGGTTTGAATCTTTTTTCCAGATCAGGGCTCCCAGCATCCCGTTCCCTAAAGGAATCCCTTCATCCCAACTCGCAGCAAGGCCTCCAAAGTGAAGATCATGCATGGTGGAATTCTGGCAGAAGGAGAAGATCACCAGAAGGTTAAGGACAAGGATTAAGGTTTTCCGTTTCAAAGTGATGATGCTAAGTTTCATGTTTATTGTGCGTATCCATTCTCCATTCTCCATCCTCCATCTTCTGTTTTCTGACTTCTGACTTCAGCCCTCGGTCCTCAATCCCTGTTATTCATCCTGATCTTAAACACCCAGGCATAATTACAGGGAGGATGATAAATACAATCAGGAGGAACCTTAATCCTGAAATCATTCCCGGAAGTTTCCCATTTCAGGAGTTCTGTTCTTCCAAGCATTTGAACCTTTGATCCCCTGGAAGGTTGAAATCCCTTTACTTCAATGAAAGGAGGCATTTGCGTTTCTTTCTCATCAACCAGGTAAAGAACATAGATAGTTCCATCGGGTAGAGAGGTGAAACAGGTTTTTCCGTTCTTAAAAGGATCTATAGGGCGTGTTTTATAGATGGCTTCCCCGTTTATTTTTATCCACTCACCTATCTCTTTAAGGCGTGCATAAGCCGTATCTGCAAGCTCTCCTTCAGGTGAAGGTCCGATATTCAGCAGAAAATTCCCGCCTTTCGCCACAATGTCGATCAGCAGGTGGATGATTTGGCGTGTGGGTTTATAGGTATCACCTTTAACATACGACCAAGAAGTTGCCATAGTCATGCAGGTTTCCCAGGGATAATCCAGAAGCGTGGCCGGGATCTGCTGTTCAGGTGTGCGATAGTTTTCATATTTTCCAGGTACTTCCCGGTCGACGATAATCAGTCCCGGTTGATATTTTCTTGCCATATCAGCAATGGCAGGCATGTCTATATCCTGTTTATTGGCAGGACTTACCCATCCACCATCCAGCCAAAGGATATCGATCCTGCCGTATTGGCTCATCAGTTCTTCGATCTGTTTATAAGTAAAAGTGCAAAAGCGTTGCCAGCGATCAGGGTATTTTTTCACATCATAGTTGACATTCCGGTTGGGAGTGGCCCATTCTTCTGCCCAATAATCATTCGAATGCCAGTCGGGTTTTGAGAAATAGGCTCCTGCCCACAGACCCTTCTTCCGGAATGCTGCAAAGATTTCTTTTGCTGCGTTTGCTTTCGGATTCACATGAAATGGACATCCCGGATCCGTAATTTTATAATCGGTTTGATGGGTATCAAACATGCAAAATCCGTCGTGGTGCTTAGTCGTAAAAATCACATATTTCATCCCTGCGCCGGCAGCAGCAGTGGCCCATTTATCCGGGTCGAACCGCACTGGATTGAACGTGGATTTCAGATTCGTGTAAGCCCGGCAGTAATCCATGTAATTTTTAATTTTTCTTGTACACCAGGGTTCATCTTCCGAACAAAGCGACCATGATTCAACGATTCCCCATTGGCTATAGGTTCCCCAATGCATCAGGAGGCCGAATTTCAGGTCCTTCCATTCCTCCAGCTTTTGGAGAACAGCAGGATCGGTTTCCGGAATATATGGGTGTTCCTGCGCCGCGCTTAGTGTGGAAAATGTAATCAGAATAAACAATATCGCAATCTTCTTCATAGGATATGAAAAGTTTCTTTCAAAAATAGTACAATTATTTTTCCGGATATCGTAATTTTAACGCCAGTCAGAAAAAATTAATACCATGCCACGTTCAATCTGCAGCAAGATCTTATGGCTGATCCTGTTCATCACATGGCCATTCAGTATTACCATCGGACAGACCGGCTCTCCCGGAACCAGAAATACTATGATTATAAGCAGTAAAAGTTTTCAGCATGAGGGACTGATTCCTGTCAGGCACACCTGTA
>JBEKST010000035.1:0-16291 GCA_049516815.1 Bacteroidales bacterium
ATGGCATTTATAACCGCTACCTTGCCCGCTTCGACAGCGCTATTACTTTTATTGATACGGCAACGCACTACCGGTATTTCACGACTTCATTCCCGGTTACCAATTATTCAAGAAACCTTCTCGAACAGGATATAAACACCCGGGCAGCAAGGATCGGAGATGTTATGTTCCTGAATAACCATGTTGATCTGACCACTTCTGACCGGATCGATCCGAAATACATGAAACCTTTACAGATTCAGAACACCTTCTATGAAAATCTTAAAATAGGCTTATACCAGACCAAGCCACCATCTACCGGAAAAGATACAATCCCGAAAAAGCAGGAAATATTCAACCCAACAGTAAAAAAACATTTTACGACAGTCAGGATCAGCGAAACCGAAAATGCCGGGAACGTAAAAGAATTTCCTTCTCTGTCGGCAGAGCAAGTTACGGATACGCTGTACCGCGCGGGTAATGATACTTTACATAGGCAGGGTGGTAAGGTTCTATCCCACATCCCGCTAAAAGACACCACCAATAAATATCGCACTTCAAGACCCCTGAATTACAATGTTGAATATTCGATCAACCAGATGATCACCCAGATCGATTTCAACTACATGAATTCGGCCTACCAGCCTTTTACCGGATCACAGGATCCTATCTTCATCAATCCCGGTTTGAATGCCCTGTTTATGGTCGGGATTACCGACCTGATGGAAGATTACCGCATTACCGGCGGGGTCCGGGTGAATTTCAATTTCATCAACAATGAATACCTTTTCAGCTATTCCAACCTGCGCAGGCGTCTTGATCATGAATTGACCTTCCATCGCCAGTCGATTGAAGAAAGCAATAATTCATCCATTATCCGCCACCGGATCAATGAACTTTACTACATTGCCACCTATCCGTTTACCCCGGTCCTCAATATAAAAGGAACTGCCACTTTGCGATACGACCGTGCCGTTTATCTTTCCACGGACCTGTCCAACCTTCAGAACTCCGATATAAACCGATACTGGGGCAGCATCAAAGGAGAACTCACCTATGACAATACCCGGAGCACCGGGCTGAATTTGTACAACGGAACCCGCTACAAGATCTTCGGAGAATATTACCAGTTGATCAATGCAACCAATAACAATGTGGTGATACTGGGCGCCGATTTCCGCCATTATGAAAAAATCCACCGTACCATGATCCTGGCCCTGCGGTTTGCAGCCAGCACCTCTTTTGGGAGCAACCGGTTGTTGTATTATATGGGAGGCGTTGACAATTGGCTGTTCCCGGGTTTCGACAACCAGACACAAGTGGCGACTAACCAGAATTATGTTTTTCAGACCCTGGCGACGAACATGCGCGGTTTCGACCAGAACATCCGGAATGGCAATAGTTTCGTTGTGATCAACACCGAGATCCGGCTCCCGGTTTTCCGTTATTTCTTCAACCGGCCGATCCGTTCCGAATTCCTGAATAATTTCCAGATGATTGCATTCGGTGATGTAGGAACGGCCTGGACGGGTTGGAACCCTTACTCGGAAAGCAACGAGCTATTTACTACTTATATCGATAGCAAACCGATCTATATCAAAGTTGAACTCATGAAGGAGCCTTTTGTGGAAGGATTTGGAGGCGGTTTGCGGACAAAGCTTTTAGGGTATTTTATCAGGGGTGATCTTGCATGGGGCGTGGAGGAATGGAGAATTCAAAAGCCAATTTTTTATCTGTCGCTAAGCACCGATTTCTAACATGAACAATCCCATCGACAAGAGGATCCTTTCCCTCATCCACAAACATCACATCTTTACACTTGCCATAACCCGGGGACTTCAACCCTGGTGTGCCACCTGCTTTTATGTTTATGATGAGGAAAGCAATCTTTTTATATTTACTTCTGAAGACGATACCCGTCATATCCGCGATGCAGTTGAAACCGGGAATTTCCTGGCGGCTGGCGCCATTGCACTTGAAACAAAAATGATAAACAAGATAAGAGGGATCCAGTTCAGCGGGATTATGCATAGGTTGGAAGAAGAAGAATTGAAAACTGCTAAAAAGCAATACCTTAAAAAGTTTCCCATTGCCCGGTTTTCCACCGTGTATCTCTGGGGAATCAACCCCGACATGATCAAGATGACCGACAACCGATTAGGATTCGGGAGAAAACTAATCTGGCATTCCTGAAATCCGCCAATAACAAGGGTTTCAAAAAATCAATCCCGATTTTTTTCAGTCCTGATTACATTCTTCTGAATAGATAATGAATTATCAGGCACTATTATTTTTGTAGTCAAACGATTACATATTCCTGAACCGAAGATGTTAATAAATTAATTGGAAGACAGGCATTCTTAGTTGTAAATTGCGTTGGAAATTTTTCACAATTACAATCATTTCACATTTGATTTTGAGTTGTATCCAGATTTATGACCCAATAACTGATTATTAACATGGAAAAAGAACCCATTGTAAATACCGATCAGGATAAGAAACCGGATTTTTACAATGATGTTTTATCGAAAAGAATACGTCCTAAAGTAACGATTGATGAACCTGGAGTAAAGAATCAGGATAAGGAAACGGAACCGAACAAAAAAAAGGAAGAACAGAAGATCCCGGTAAAGGGAAAACAGGAAATTTGTTCGACAGAAGAAGCAATCAAAGCATCAACGATTTATTTTAAAGGGGATAATCTTGCAGCCAACGTCTGGGTCAACAAGTATGCGTTAAAGAATTCCGAGGGGCACCTGTTCGAGCTCACGCCGGACGATATGCATCACAGGATCGCCCGTGAAATCGCCCGAATCGAGAAGAAGTATCCCAATCCCATGAGCGAGAATGAAATATTTGAGCTTATCCGGGATTTTAAATATATCATTCCTCAGGGTAGCCCGATGGCAGGGATCGGGAATAATTTCCAGATAGGCTCACTTTCCAACTGCTTTGTGATCGGCAATGAAGGACCTTCGGATTCGTATGGCGCCATCATGAAAACCGATGAGGAACAAGTTCAGCTGATGAAAAGAAGAGGTGGCGTTGGCCATGACCTGTCGCATATCCGCCCGAAGAACAGTTTAGTCAAGAACAGTGCATTAACCTCCACAGGTATTGTGCCTTTCATGGAGCGGTATTCCAACTCCACGCGCGAGGTTGCACAGGAAGGCCGTCGCGGAGCCCTGATGCTCAGCATCTCGATCCAGCATCCCGATGCCGAACATTTTATCGGGGCCAAACTGGAAGCCGGCAAGGTGACCGGCGCCAACATTTCCGTAAAGATCACGGATGAATTCATGAATGCTGTGGTTTCCGATGGGGAATTTACCCAGCAATTTCCCATCGAAGTGTCCGACCCTAAGGTCACAAAAAAAATCCATGCCCGGGAACTCTGGAGAAAGATCATCCACAATGCTTGGAAATCGGCCGAACCCGGGATCCTCTTCTGGGATACCATCCGGCGGGAATCGGTCCCGGATTGCTATTCTGACCTCGGTTTCAAAACCGTATCCACCAATCCCTGCGGGGAGATCCCCTTGTGTACTTACGATAGCTGCCGCCTCCTGGCTATCAACCTTTACAGCTATGTGGATAAACCTTTCACCACCGACGCCAGCTTTGATTCCGATCTCTTTATCGATCATGTTCATAAGGCTCAACGGATGATGGACGACATTATTGACCTGGAACTGGAAAAGATTGACGACATCCTTAAAAAAATTAAAAGCGATCCGGAGGATGAAAGCATCAAAGCACGTGAACGGAACCTCTGGCTTAGCATCAAGGAAAAAGCCATCCAGGGCAGAAGGACTGGCTTCGGCATTACGGCTGAAGGTGATATGCTTGCCGCTCTCGGAACACGTTACGGATCGGATGATGCCATTGATTTCTCCGTGGAGGTTCACAAGATGCTGGCCATCGAAGCATACCGTTCGTCGATTACTATGGCCGCTGAAAGAGGCGCCTTCCCAATCTGGAAAGCAGAACGGGAGAAGAACAATCCTTTCATCCTGCGTATGAAAGAAGGTGCCCCCGAATTGTATGAAAAAATGGTAAAACATGGCCGTCGCAATATTGCCATCCTGACCATTGCCCCCACGGGTTCTGTCAGTATTCTTTCACAAACCACATCCGGCCTGGAACCTGTATTTGCGGTGACTTACAAGCGCCGGCGCAAAGTGAATCCCAACGATAAACATGCCCGGATCACCTTTACGGATGAGATCGGGGATACCTGGGAAGAATACAATGTCTTTCACCATAAATTCGTCACATGGCTTGAAACTAAAGGATTTAATGTTGATGAGGTTTCCCAGATGGAAGAAAAAGAACTGAAAGCCATCATCAAACAGTCGCCTTATTACCAAGCAACCTCCAACGACATTGATTGGGTAGCCAAAGTTAATATGCAAGGCGCCGTGCAGAAATGGGTGGATCATTCTATCAGTGTCACAGTGAATGTTCCCAATGAGATCAAAGAAGAGATGGTTGCCAGCATCTATGAAACCGCCTGGAAAGTAGGATGTAAAGGTATGACCGTTTACCGCGATGGCTGCCGTGAAGGTATTCTGGTGAGTAATGACAAAAAAGACACTTCCGGAGATTCCGATGAATTCAGGGAAACACATGCGCCTCACCGTCCCGATAAACTGGAAGCAGAGATCGTCCGTTTTCAGAATGATTACGAGAAATGGGTTGCCGTGGTAGGCCTCCTGAATGGACATCCTTATGAGATCTTCACCGGGCGTGCCGAGGATTTCTGGATGCCCCAATGGGTGCAAAAAGGATGGATCTGTAAAAACCGTCCTGACGGCATAAATTCACGGTATGATTTCCAGTTTGAAGACAGGCAAGGATACAAAATCACTATCGAAGGACTTTCCAGGTCATTTACAAAAGAATACTGGAATTATGCAAAACTGATCTCCGGAATTCTGCGTCATGGAATGCCATTACCATTTGTTGTGAACATCATCAGCAAGCTTCATTTTGAAGTCGATTCCATCAATACATGGAAAAACGGGGTTGAACGGGCGCTGAAAAAATTTATTCCCGACGGAACACAAGCATCTGAACGAATTTGCCCGAAGTGCCATGAAGCCAATGTTCTTATCTACCAGGAAGGTTGCCCGATGTGTATCAAGTGCGGGTACACCAAATGCGGCTGATCCCTTTCTCAGAAATGCAGCTTGTGATAATCAAACATATGGCTGTCGCGTAAGTGCCGGATCTTTTGAGTGATTTTCAACAGCATCTTCAGATCATGGCGGAGGAACCATTCTATCGCTTCTCCTTTGCCGTGAACAGCATCCGCAAAAACAATATGGAACGCAAGATTGTTCCGCTTTAACCATTCATATGCTTTCTGATCCTCCTCGATGGCGCTGTCGAGTGCAGCCAATTCAGGGAACCCGTTTTTCATCAACCAGTCAACCGCTTCATCACTTCCCTGTACGGCATAAGAAAGGGCAGCCAGTTCAGGATACCCGTTCTTCAATAACCATTCAAGAATATCTTTCCCGCCTCCGATGGTTTCACCAAAGGCAATCAGAATTTTCGGAGGATATTTTAAAAGGTCGGGCATACTGGATGCTGGATGCTGGATGCTGGATGCTGGATGCTGGAAGTGGGGGTATTGGGTATGAGGAATTAGTTATTAACAATTAGTTGTTAACTCTTCATTTTTCATTCTTCATTTTTCATTCAACTGTAAACCTTTGCCTCAATTCCTAATTTTCGTACTTTTTCAGCAATTTTTTCCAGATCAAAGATACTAATTTTTTCAAGACTGTGTACCGGAGTGACACGCGAAACAGAATAGATCATTACCATGGAAGGGCGGATGATGTCAAGATGCTTCAGCCATTCATTCACTTCTACATCGGATGTATTATCAATCACTTCTCCATTATAAGATCCCCTGATAAACATACTTTGGATTATTACTTTCCCGTTGAATTTTTCCAGATCCCGGATGAGGTCGTTGAACTTTACGGGTAAAATTGGGTTATTAATCAGGCGGAAATACCGTTCAAAACCCACATCTACTTTCTGTATGTTGTTATCGAGCTTCAGTAATGCATTAAAAACTGAAGAATCATGGATCATCGATGCATTGGAAAGTACTGCGACTTTGACTCCCGGCATATATTTGTTACGCAGTGAAAGGGTGTCATCCACAATACCTGCAAAATCAGGGTGCAAGGTAGGTTCCCCGTTCCCTGCATAGGTCAGCGCATCAGGGATATGATCTTCCTCAACGAGTTCCTTCAGCCTGTATTCGAGGTACTGGCCGACCAGTTCACGCGAGGGAAGCTCCGGGACTATGTTCATGTTTTCGGGTGTCCATCCGCATTCACAATAAATGCAGTTGAACGAACAATATTTTGTATGCGTGGGAAGAAGGTTAATCCCCAGGGAAAGACCGAGACGCCGGCTGCGGACCGGACCAAAAATAACGTCATGAAAAAGAAATCCGGACATCGAAATTGAATAGGAGTACAAATGTGGGAATTTTCCATTGATTAACTTACCTCCGTTGAGCCAATTTTGATTATTTTTACAGAATCTAAAATATCCGATGCTTTCGCTTAAGGAAATACAGGCCCCCGTTGCAGAACATATTGGGATCTTTGAAGGAAAATTCAGGGCTTCCATGAAAAGCAGCGTCCCGCTGTTGGACAAGATCATGCATTACATCATAAGACGAAAAGGAAAACAGATACGTCCGCTATTTGTGTTCCTTGCCGCCAGCGTGACCGGAGGCATCAAAGAATCTACTTACCGTGCGGCTACCCTCATCGAATTACTTCATACAGCTACACTTGTTCACGACGATGTGGTGGATGATTCAAACCTCCGCCGGGGATTTTTCTCCATCAATGCTTTATGGAAAAATAAAATTTCCGTCCTGGTTGGAGATTATCTCCTGTCGAAAGGATTATTGTTCTCCCTGGAAAATAATGATGTAAATCTCCTCCGGATAGTCTCCAATGCGGTAAGGGAGATGAGTGAAGGAGAACTGTTGCAGATCGAAAAAGCCCGTCGGCTCGATATCGGGGAAGAGGTCTATTTTGAGATCATCCGCAAGAAAACCGCTACCCTCATCGCCTCCTGCTGTGCCTGCGGAAGCGCTTCTTCAGGATCCGCTCCGGAGACCATTGAAAAGATGCGTCTTTTCGGGGAACATACCGGGATTGCTTTCCAGATCAAAGATGATCTTTTTGATTATGAAACGGGGAATAACACGGGTAAACCTGCTGCCATCGACATTAAAGAACAGAAAATGACACTTCCGCTGATTTACCTGCTGAACCATTCAGGCTTTGCGGAAAAAAGATGGATTGTCAATACAGTCAAGAACCATAATACAGAACCGGCCCGCGTAGCGGAATTGATTGAAAAAGTAAAGACCAGCGGCGGCATAGTGTACGCACGCGAAAAAATGATGGAACACCGGCAAAAAGCCATCGACCTCTTACACACCTTTCCTGAAAGTACTTATAAGAATTCGCTCGAACAACTTGTGATTTTTACTACTGAACGTAATAAATAGACAGAAAACAGGTTTTCTCCTCTAAAATAATTTAGCCATATGAAATTGATTCTAACAGGAACAGTGTTTCTTCTTCTTTTGATAGTGATGACTTCTTTTTCGCTCCAGGCTCAGCGTTTCAATGGTGGTGTTATGATCGGGGGTAATGTCAGCCAGGTGGACGGGGATACCTATATTGGCTATCACAAATTCGGTTACCTGGGCGGGGCCTATGTATTTCTCAAGCTTTCGCCCCATTCTTCCTTCCAGATGGAACTGGAATACATCCAGAAAGGCAGCAAGCGAAATGCGGATTCGGTCACCAATGCAGGAAATACGTACAAGCTGCGTCTTCATTATATCGAAATTCCTTTGTTGTACCAATATACCTTTAAAAGACGATTTTATTTTGAAGCCGGGCCCGCAGCAGATATTTCAATCGGATCCCTGGAACTTATCAACGACCAAGTTCCACCAACTACGGTTCCGTTACGCCCGGTAACCCTTGCCGGAATCTTTGGTTTTGGTATCTGCGCAGGAAGTCACCTGCGATTTAACTTTCGCTACAATTATTCGCTGATGTCCATCCGCAACGGCACAGCGAATGGCTACCGGAAAATATTCTTTGAAGTGGGACAATACAACAATGTCCTGTCCCTGTCAGTTCTATGGGACTTCAAGGCAAAGGAATTTAATTAATTGACAATTGAAAATTGATAATGGATAATTATTCTATAAACCTAATGCCTAATGGCCAATGGCTAACCACTTAACAGATGAAGAAGATAAAATTGATTATCGGGATAACGGGTGCCAGCGGTTCCATTTATGGCAAACTGCTCCTGGATAAAGTTAATAAACTGAAAGACCAGGTGGAAGATTGCGGGGTAGTATTTTCCGATAATGCAAAAGCTGTCTGGACATATGAACTCGGACCATTTGATGAGAAACAGATTCCTTTTCCGGTATATCGCCCGGATGATTTCTTCTCTCCCCTGGCTTCCGGTTCGGCAGGATATGAAGTAATGATTGTTTGCCCATGTACCATGGGAACCCTGGGAAGAATCGCATCAGGGGTTTCCTCTAACCTCCTCACCCGTGCAGCCGATGTCATCCTGAAGGAACGAAAAAAACTCATCCTTGTTCCCCGTGAAATGCCATTCAACCTGATCCATCTCGACAACATGAAACTCCTTACCAGAGCAGGAGCAATCATTTGTCCTGCATCACCTTCCTTTTACAGCAAGCCGCAGAACTTAGAAGAAGCGGTCATAACCGTTGTTGACAGGGTCCTGACCCTTGCTGGCTTTGAGTTTCCTTCATTCCAATGGGGGAGGGAAGAACATGACGCGTGACGCATTACGCGTAATAGGTTTCTGCAGCATTGCGGATGTTCTTCATCAGCTTTTCATATCCTATTCTTTTTACGGCTGATTCCTTGAATAGTATCTCAAACTCTTCCCGCGTAAGCCGCAACCAATCGCTCTTCCGCATGTTCTTTAAACGTTCTGATAGGAAAAATTCAGGAGTGGAATGCGGTACGGCGAACCGGTTAAACGGACATACATCCTGGCAAATATCACAACCATAGATTCGGTTATGAAATTTATCCAGCAGTTCCCGTGGAATATCTTTCTTTTCTTTAATGGTGAGATATGAAATGCATTTTGATGGAGTAAGAGTATATGGAGCTTCGAGCGCGCCGGTGGGACAGGCATCCGTGCAGAGATGGCAGTTTCCGCAATGATCCTTCTCCGGAAGATCCGGTTCAATCATAAGGTCCGTCAGTATAATTGCAATGAAATGAAACGAGCCTTTGGAAGGATTGATCAGGATCGTGTTCTTGCCTCTCCAGCCAAGCCCGCATCGCTGTGCCCAGGCTTTCTCAAGCAACGGCCCGCTGTCAACAAATGCTTTCGCATTGAGCGGACCACATTCCTCGTTCATAAATTGAACAAGAATACCGGTCCTGGCCTTCATTACTTCATGATAATCCTTGCCATATCCATATTTGGAGATAATAAAGTTATCTTCGCCCGGAAGGGTTTCCCCGGGAAAATAATTCATTAAAAGACCGATCACGGTTTGAGCTCCTTCATAAACCTTACGGGGGTCTGTACGTTTCTCAGGTTCTCTTTCAAGATAAGTAAGCCCGGCATTTCGTTTTTCCCTAAGGTACGTGGTGAAAAAGGCTGAATCTTCTTCCAGCGCTACCGCTTTGGCAAATCCGCAGAAAGCAAATCCCAGCTCTAGTGCTTTTTCTTTGATTTTCTGTTTTTGAGTATCCATGGATTTTAAATCCTTTATCTCCGGCTAATGAAAGGGCCGGTTTTTCACAGAGAATTACGAACAAATATTCATCATAAATCTCTCACAGGAGTTTTAAAATAATTCCGACTGAGGTCCGGCTTTTATTTTTCCAAGATGTTTGTAGGCAGCTTCTGTAACCTCTCTTCCGCGCGGGGTCCGCATGAGATAGCCTTCCTGAATGAGAAAAGGTTCATAAACTTCTTCGATAGTGCCGGGATCTTCCGAGACGGCAGTGGCGATGGTATTAAGCCCTACCGGTCCTCCTTTGAATTTATCAATAATGGTCAGGAGGATCTTATTGTCCATCTCATCTAATCCGTGTTTATCAACATTCAGTGCTGATAAAGCATAATGGCTGATCTTCAGGTCAATGTTGCCATCGCCTTTTATCTGGGCAAAGTCGCGTACACGCCGCAAAAGGAGGTTGGCAATACGAGGGGTTCCCCGGCTCCGGCGGGCGATTTCCGCAATTGCATCAGGTGTGATGGGTACCTTCAGGATCTTGGCCGAACGAAAGATGATGCGTTCAAGGGTTGCCGCTGTATAATAGTTCAGGCGGGAGTTGATGCCAAACCTTGAACGGAGAGGCGCCGTGAGCAAACCCGAACGGGTAGTAGCGCCGATTAAGGTAAAGGGATTCAGTTTTATCTGAATGCTTCGTGCATTCGGCCCGGTCTCGATCATGATATCGATCTTAAAATCTTCCATGGCCGAATAGAGGTACTCTTCTACAACAGGACTCAACCGGTGTATTTCATCAATGAACAGAACATCATTTTTTTCCAGGTTCGTCAGGATTCCTGCTAGGTCGCCGGGTTTATCCAATACAGGTCCTGAACTGACCCTGATATTGACGTTCAGTTCATTGGCGATAATGTGGGAGAGGGTTGTTTTTCCCAATCCCGGAGGCCCATGCAACAACACATGATCGAGCGGCTCTTTCCGTTGCTTTGCAGCCTGGACAAAGATCTTCAGGTTTTCAATAATGTTTTCCTGTCCGGAAAAATCAATAAACTCCGTTGGCCGCAAAACCTTCTCGATCTCTTTCTCAACACTGTCGAATTGATTCCCGGTGGGATCAAGGTTGTCATTCATTTTAAAGAGATAAAACAGGCAACAGGATTGAAATTCATTTGCAAATCCTGCTATCCTGTTGCACAAAAGTACCAAAATTAGCTATTCACTTTAAATTAATTCCATCCCGAAAATATATTGTGAAAATAAAATTTGTGTACCTTTACTTTGGATTATTACCCAAACTTCCCCCCAAATGCAACCGATCATAGTCGCTGTAGATTTTTCGAAAACCTCCGTTCATGCTTTGGAATATTCAATTCCACTGGCCAACAAACTGAAATCCGATATTGTCATGGTATGGGTGGATAAAATCGCTGCAACAGAAGGCATCTATTCCGATACCTCCAATGAAAACCGGAATGAAGCAAAGAAACGGTTTGAAGAGTTGATCCGTCAATACCATAAGAATGTTTCGAAAGAGATCAAACTGGAATACAAACTCCGGAAAGGAAAGATCTATCATGAACTGGACGGGCTTGCCAGGACCATCTCCGCCATGATGATCGTTGCCGGTGCACATGGGATCTCGGGATTTGAAGAATACTGGATCGGAAGCAATGCCTTCAAGATCGTGACCTATTCTACCTGCCCTGTGATTACGATCAGGCATGATTTTCCTGAAGGAAAAAACATTGACCGAATTCTGGTTCCGGTTGACAGTTCTTCTGAAACCCTGCAGAAATTCCCGTTCATTGCGAAACTTGCTGAGACGTTTGGCTCTGAAGTTCATATCGTTGCAACCCATTACAGCCAGCTGAAATCCATTCAGCGGGTCGCCGAAAACTTAGCCGACCAGGCTGCCAAATACCTCGAGAAACGCAATGTGAAACTAGTGAGGGATAAGATCATCTCCAATGACATTACCAAGATGACCATCGATTATGCATTGAATATGAGCGCCGACCTGATCAGCATCATGACCGAACAGGAAACCCCTGCCAATATTCTCCTTGGCCCGCATGCACAGCAAATGGTCAACCAATCGCCGATACCGATATTAAGTATTCACCCTATGGAACATTTTTACTTATGAGCCGTATAACCCTTCATAAGATCCTGGTTCCGGTGGTCGTCTTGTTTCTTTTTAGTGGCCCGGCAGTGATGAGTTTTGCGCAGGAGAAAAACAAGGAAAAAGGACACATTCAAATTATTCAGGATGACAAAGTGGATCTGCTTGTCAGCAAGCATATCCAGATTAACCAGAACAGGAAAAGCATGGAGGGATACAGGATCCAGATTTTTTTTGATTCGGGGAACAACTCTAAAACAAAAGCGCAGTCTATATATGAGGGATTTAAAGCGAAGTATCCGGATATAGGAGCATACCTTTCGTTCAAGTCGCCGAATTACAAGGTAAGGGTTGGGGATTTCCGGACCCGGCTCGATGCCCAGCGATTCCTGAACGATATTATCGATGAGTACCCTAACGCCTGGATCATTGCGGATATGATCAATTTACCCAAAGTGGAATAAAAAAAGAAAAATATGAATAACATCGTTGTTGCCATTGATTTTTCGGAAAGCTCGATCAATGCTTTTCTCCATGCATTATCGATTGCACAGAAATGCAATACCGACCTGGACTTGGTTTGGGTGCGTAAATCCACAGAGGAACAAGATAAATTTGATAACAAGGGAGATCCCACAAAAGAAGTCACAGTCCAGTTTACCGAACTGATCACGAAGTACCAACCAGAATTACCGGGGAATAAGATCAATTATAAGATCCGGACCGGGAAAGTGTACAAAGAAATTACGGATGAGGCAAGGGAAAGCAAGGCCATGCTGGTGGTAGCCGGTACCCATGGGGCTTCGGTCTTTGTCGAATTCTGGATCGGCAGCAATGCAAACCGGATCATCTCGCTATCCCCATGCCCTGTCATCACGATCCGGAGTGGTATCAATATCGCCCGACCCCTGTCACGGATTGTGCTTCCCATCGATAGTACGGCAGAAACAAGACAAAAAGCCACTTTCACTGGATACCTTGCAAAGAAACACGATGCGCAGATCCATATTCTTTCTTTATACCGCACAAAGGTCAAGGCAATGCGCCGGAATATTGACTCCTATTCTGAACAGGTAGCAAAATATTTTGAAGAGAAAGGAATAAAATATTTAATAACGAGCACAGAAGCCGACAACATTGCGGATAGCATTATCAAATATGGGAAAAGTGTGGATGCCAACCTTATCTCCATCATGACCCACCAGGAATCTTCTACAGCAAATCTCTGGATGGGCCCATTTGCACAACAAACCGTTAACAGGTCGCCAATCCCTGTTTTATGTATCCGGCCGAAGGAAACCCTTGCTGCAGGGCTCGGGTTTTAGTAACGGTTCAGGCAATTCAGATCGGCAAAAGCGATCTTCAGCCTTTCAACGATCGATTTTTCACCTTCACGCAACCAGGCACGCGGATCATAAAACTTTTTGTTTGGTTTGTCCTCGCCCTCCGGGTTCCCGATCTGGCCCTGAAGATATCCTTCATTCTTTTTGTAATATTTCATAATACCTTCCCAGAAAGCCCATTGCGTATCGGTATCAATATTCATCTTGACCACACCATAGGTGAGCGCTTCCTTAATTTTTTCCGGTTCGGATCCTGATCCCCCATGAAATACAAAATTCACAGGATTAGGGCCTGTTTTATAATGATCATGTATGTAATTCTGTGAATTATAAAGAATAATAGGTTGCAGTTTTACGTTGCCCGGTTTGTAAACCCCGTGAACATTACCAAAGGAGGCAGCGATGGTAAAGTGATCGCTGATCTTGCTTAATTCCTCATATGCAAATGCTACGTGTTCGGGCTGTGTATAAAGGCGTGAACTGTCAATACCGGTATTGTCGATGCCATCCTCTTCTCCGCCGGTCACACCTAGTTCAATCTCAAGGGTCATTCCCATTTTACTCATGCGTTCGAGGTAGCGCTTACTGATCTCGATGTTCTCAGCCAGCGGTTCTTCGGAAAGATCAAGCATATGCGAGCTGAACAAGGGTTTCCCGTTCTTTTTGAAATAAGCCTCGCCTGCATCCAGCAATCCGTCAACCCAGGGAAGAAATTTCTTGGCAGCATGGTCGGTATGAACAACTACCGGGATGCCATATAATTCAGCCATTTCATGAATGTGCATGGCGCCGGAAATAGATCCTTTGATGGAAACAATTTCGTTGGTGTTTGATAAGGACTTCCCTGCATAGAAGATCCCACCCCCGTTCGAGAATTGAATGATCACAGGGGAATTGACGGCTTTTCCTGCTTCCATGATGGCATTCACAGTATCGGTGCCGGTTGCATTCACAGCGGGTAGGGCAAACCGGTTCGCTTTTGCAATGCGGAAGATCTCCTGGAGGTCTTTTCCGGTGGCTACTCCCGGAACAACTTTATCTGATATTTTTTCTGACATAATGGTTTAGGTTAAATATTTTTCAAAGATAAGCAATGTAGAGAACCGATAATGCTATTTTTTTCTCTTTGGCTGATTGCTGGATGGTATTCAAATTAATTATGGTACTCTCTTTTTAGTTCATAAAGTTTATAAAGTTCATAAAGTTTATAAAGCATCATTAACTTTATTTATTTACCATCCAGCATCCAGCATCCAGCATCTGTCCAGTAGCAGTCTAATCTATCATTATCATACTTGTATAGTAGCACCTTTTTTCCTACCTTTGTCCCTCGGCTCCGTAGTTCAATTGGATAGAATATCAGATTCCGGTTCTGAGGGTTGGGGGTTCGAGTCCCTTCGGAGTCACGGGAAACCGGTTGGTGAACTAAACATTCACTTTTAATGAGTAATGAGTAATTATGTAATTAATTAATTATGTAATTACTCATTATTCATTTTCTGTAATTATAAATTCACTCATTATTTGAAAACGCAACCTGTCAATATCCATCGGTTTTTTTCTTTTTTGATACAACATCCTTTTATCATCTCGCACCGGTTAAAGGTGATTACCATCCACAGGTTCCCGGAGGCGGGACAGGTATTGTCAGGCTTGAATGTCTTATTTCTGAATAGCCGCAGGCATCTCTCTCCCGGTATTGTATCTGGACGTATGTCAGAGGTTCAAAACAGCCATAAAAAGCATACCTGCTGTTATTAATTGTCCGGATTGATGCTTCCTGCCAGGATTGGGTATCTTCATTGAAAAATTCGCAACCTGCGGTGGAAGAATTCTCAATCGGATGGCTGATCTCATAGAAACATAATGGTCCCTCTATCAGGGATGCCTGAAATTTATCTGGTGGTATTGGAGGGACCGAAGTGTAAATGAAATACCAGACAGTATCCTGTTCCGTATGAGACAGAAGATTGGTGGAGAGAATAATCGGATAAGATTGGTTCCCCTGAACAGACGGTTTTACCCAGATTTTCACTTTACCGCTGTGATGCTGGGGCAAATGTCCCGGTAAATCAAAAGGCTCAATTTCAAAGGCTGGTGATGACCATGAATAAGTGGCATCAGGATAGTAATTGGCAGATAAAATGGTATTTGAGGACTCGAAGGAAGTCTCTGAAATGCAGATCTGATTTTTGGTGCCTGAAAAAAAAGTAATAGGAGCTGCCTTTTCCCCTTCGGGTTTGTAAACCCTCACATATTCGATTTCGAGATGGGTCGGAAGTGTTGCCGGCAGAACCGGATTGTGATCACCTACCGTATTCGGGCCTGAATTGAACCTGAGGCAAAAAGGACCATCCGGAGGAAAGAATGAATTAGGATTTCCTGATGTGCAACCTGACGGTTTATCAGTCATCTCCATATTATAAACCTGTTTGTTATTAACGTACCAGGTTATACTATCCTGGTTCCAATGAACGGCGAAAACGGTCCAATCTGTAAAACTATTCGGAGGGGTGTGAATTTTAAAATAATTTTCCACTTTCTGCAACCCTTCATTCATCCTCCAGTGATATCCTAAATTAAAGCTGTTGGAATCGTTAGGCTGGGTTTCGAAAACATCGATCTCATTATCATCCAGAATATTCGGATGAATAATGGATGGGTCATCGGAATCCAACACGCACCAGAGCCACATGGCACTACCCTGTCCCGGGGAACAGTAAAGTTGCCGGATTTTTGCCTCAACATACCCGGTTCCGTAAAAGTAGTAACTTTTAAACGTGTGATTGGATGTGTCTACTGTCATCGTTTTGATCTCACCCATGGAATAAGGACAACCATTTATCGGGATGTTTGTGTTCCAGAGATATGCATAACAGGTATCCTGCGGGTTATCAATAAGCGGATCCGGAAAATTCCCTGATGGATCAAGCCCTGAGCTCTTCATACAGGGGAAGGAAACATTTTCCTGATTTCTCATAAAATTAAAAACACAGCCATTATCGTCATAGGGCTTACTGACATTCCAATAATTTG
>JBEKST010000036.1:0-16287 GCA_049516815.1 Bacteroidales bacterium
TTCATAGGCCAGCCTCGGTATTTCTGTGAACGGATGAAAGCCGTGAGGATCAGCGGGTTTTTCCCGTAATTGGCAGGGATTCCCTCAACAGCTCTGCGGATGACTTCCTGGGGTGTGAGGCCGATCACCTCAACTTCCGATAGCTGCAGTATAACAGTTTTCAGGGATATCTCAACCGAAGGCACCAAACAGGCCTTCACCGGGATCTTCCGGGTTTCATAGCCCAGGTAATAGATCAGCAATGTATCTTCCCGGTTACCGGCCGGAATATCCAGATGGAAATTCCCGTCTTCGTTGCTCGTGGTTCCAATTCCCGTATGATGAAGTGAGATCTGGGCAAACGAAAGTGGATTGCCGCTGGTGGAATCCACTACCCTTCCTTTGATTTCAATAAAGTTCTGTCCAGATATGGGATGAAAAAAGAGAAGAAAAACTATAGGTAACAGTATTCTCATGGAAGTGCCTCCAGGCTTATTGACCCGTTGATCAATCCATCCGATTGTGCTTCGATTCTAATGCTCCCGGGATTTTTTCCTGAATGAATGATTGCCTGGCACTTGCCATTAAACAACTTTCTTTGCCATTGGTTGTCTGGACATTTATCGGGTTCGTGACTGCTGGGGTCGCCACTGCCCACACCTATGATCTTTGCGTCGCCTTTGACCGTAAATCGGATTAGGTTTCCTGCATTGGGTACTTCCCGGTTTTTTGCATCCAAAACAGAAACATTGATAACGATAGCATCCTGTCCATTTGACGAAAAGATTTTCCTGTCAGCTACAAGGTTCACCTTAACTGGGTCTCCGGTAGTTTCCACTTGATTTGTGATCTTCCTTCCATTTTTATAAGCTATCGCTTTGATTATTCCGGGCTGATATGGTATATACCATTCGAGGTGGCTGTTCCGGGGCATTTCTTTTTTCCCGAAACTTTTTCCGTTAAGGAAAAGTTCAACATTATCGGCATTGGAATTAACCCAGACATGAATGGGTTTCCCTTCCTGTCCGTGCCAGTTCCAATGAGGAGAGATATGTAAAACATCTTTGTCAGTCCACCAGGATTGGTAGTAGTAATAGATATTCTTCGGAAAACCGCACACATCCATTAATCCAAAATGTGAACTGATGTTCGGCCACTGGTAAGGTGTAGGTTCGCCACGGTAATCGAAGCCTGTCCAGACAAAGCCTCCCATCCACCAGGGCTGCCCCGTACATAGTGTCCACCATTCCTCGGCTTTGCTTCCCCACCACGGCGCAGT
The DNA here is from genome assembly GCA_049516815.1 of Bacteroidales bacterium. GTDB lineage: Bacteria > Bacteroidota > Bacteroidia > Bacteroidales > FEN-979 > FEN-979. Next base: position 1,259 of record JBEKST010000036.1, read on the forward strand.
GATATCCTGGTCGGGGACATAACATTGAATAGTGTCTTTTACATAGATTCCACGCGTTGTCACGGTACTTGCCACTTCGGTACCAATGATGGGTTGACCGGGATGGCTTTTATGATAATCGGCAACTGCAAAATGGCGGTAATTGAATCCGCGGATGGGAATCACTTCGTTGATCCCGCTAAAAACATTTGGTACATCGGCTGCATAGGTTGACGTTCGCGTAGGATCCAGCTGATGTTGCCGTGCCAGAAATGTTTCTGCAATGCGCTTCCCTGTTTCACTGGTTTGAATATAGCCTTCCTCGTTCCCGATCGACCATAAAAAGATGGAGGGATGATTTCGGTCGCGGAGGATCATATTTTCGAATTGATTCAAGTACTCCGGGCCACTGTTGAGCAAACGGGTCTCATCCAATACCAGGATCCCCAGGCTGTCGCAGGCATCCAGTAGCTCAGTGGCAGGAGGATTGTGGCTGGTGCGGTATGCGTTTATTCCCATTTCTTTCAGCAGACGAAGCCTGTAGTAAACGATATCATCCGGTACAGCCACGCCAATGCCAGCATGATCCTGGTGACAACAGACACCATGTATCTTCACATTCTCCTCATTCAGGAACAGGCCTTTTTCTGCATCAAACCGGATTGATCTCACCCCAAATCGCGTATTGATGCTGTCGACAACCTGTCTGCCTATTTTTAAAAGAACGACAGCCCTGTATAAATAAGGATCATTCAATGACCAGAGCCTGGGATTATCGAGCGTTACCCGTTGCATTGCAACTTCATTTCCCAAAGCATGAATATTGATTTGCTGATCAGATGCGGTTGTAATTGTTTTTCCGTTCCGATCAGTAATATATGAGGTTACAGTGCATTCAGAGGCAGATGAATTCTGGTTTTCAATTGGGGTTTCTATCGAAGCAAAAGCTGATTTTTCTTTCACATCTGCATGAATGAAAATCCCGTTACCGATATGGAGGTCATTGTATTTACTGAGCCAGACATGCCTATAGATTCCTGCACCCTCATAAAACCAGCCTTCATACTGTGAAGCATCAACCCTCACAACGATGACATTTTCCTTATCGAAATTGATAAAATCGGTCAGGTCAAAGGAAACTCCCATATACCCGCTTTCATGGTTTCCCAGGTAGAAACCATTTATCCAGATCTTTGCATCCCTGAAGATGCCATCGAAGCGGACGGAGATTCGTTTCCCCTGGTCTGAGGTATTCACGGTAAAATGTTTTCGGTACCAGCCTATGCTCGTTTCCGGATAGAGTCCGCCGACCGGTTTATAGCCATGGGAAAGCACATCAAAATTGGGAGAAAAGACAAAAGGCAATTCAACGACCCAATCATGGGGCAACTGAACAGTGCTCCAATCCTCATCCTTAAACTTGGGATTGATAGCTGAATTTTCCGCTTCTCCCGATTTCGAATAAATATTGGCAACACGGTAATTGAAATCTTTTGCCGGATCGGCCGCATGACCTAAATGAAATTTCCAATCTGCATCAAATAGAATTGTCTGCCGCGAAATTGTCTTCTGAGCGTTCAATACCAATCCGGATAAAAACAACCCGGCAAAAAGAATCCATTTTGTCTTTTTCATCTTCCAACAATTATCAATTATTATGACGTCTCCGGGAAGCGCCTCTTCCACCTAAGAAACCCCAACCCCCACTGCCAATAACGAATCCGAATGCATACCAGGCGCCATTATTGTTCGGGGCGAAGACCGTTATATCATGTCGGAACAACATGATCACCAGGTCGACGGGAGCTATGATCCCGTGCCAGAGTCCGGCCCAGAATCCAAAGGTATGACCGGTGAGGCAACCGTTTGCCAGTCCGTTGTTTGCACAGCTTGATAGCAGAATGACACCAAGGAGGACACAAATTGTAATTGCAATACTTTTAACTTTTTTCATGATATTTAGTTTTGTTGTTTATGTAATAACAAAGTAAATTTCTCTGTGTATCTCTGTGAAACCTCTGTGTATCTCTGTGTAATTCCCAGACCCCGCTTTGGTTATTTCACAGAGGTGCACTGAGACGTCACGGAGGACCACAGAGGTTGGCTACCAGGACCTCAAAATTTATCCAAAGTTAAAAAGTTTTCAATTATAAATTGTCAATTATCAATTAATTAGCCTTCTTCAAATTAACCAATGCAGTAAATAATTCGTAAACTGCACAAATTACCAGGATAAACATCCCTGCTGTAACCCCGAAATTGTCCGTTAAACTGCCTATCAGAAGCGGAATGACGGCACCGCCCGACACAGCCATGATCATCAACCCCGAAATTTCATTGGTACGTAACGGGTACTTTTCCACCGATAAAGAGAAGATAAGCGGGAAAATGTTGGCTACACCCAGTCCGATGATGAAGATGATCACCATCGCCGACATAGCTGTTGGAGCAAATATCAGCACCAATATGGATACCAGGGCCAGGATGGATGACCACAGGAAAAATTTTCGTGAGGGCAGCAAGGCTAGCATCAGTGCACCGCCAAAGGTTCCGAGCATCTTTCCGAAGAAATAAACGCTTCTCCCTGACTCATAAAATGTCTGTCGCACATCCGGAAATTTATTATGTAAAAACTGTCCTGAGACTGCATTTACACCAACATCGATCCCGACTACTAAAAAAATCCCAATCACCATCATAAAGATAAAACCGGTGCCCAGCAACCCAAATGAGGATCCGAAGGTTGCCCGTTTTTCCAGGTTTTTTGTTTCTTCAATTTTGATCAGGGAAAGCCAGAGAACAGACAGCATGGATATCACACCAAAAACCAGAAAGAGAATTTTCCAGTCACCAAATTTCAATGCAAAGAAACCGGCTAGTGGAGGTGCAATCATTGATCCAATGGCTTTGATAAATTGCGAAAAGCTGAGGAAACTGGAGGTACGGTTCGAGGGAACAACATCAACCAGCAAAGGGTTTGCTGAAACCTGCACAATCGTATTCCCGATTCCCAGCAATGCAAAGCCAAACAACACCATCGTAAACGTATAGAAAATGAATGGCACGAAAAGGCCAAGGGCTGTTATTCCCATTCCGATGTTCAACATGTTGCGTTTCCCGATTCGATCCTGCAGGATGCCCACCGGTACTGATAAGATGAAGAACCAGACAAACACGGCGGAAGGGATAAGCTGTGCAATCGTATTGCTCAGGCCGAATTCAAGTTTCACGCGATCAACGCCAATGCCCACCAGATCGCAGAAGCTCATGACGAAAAATGACACAAGGACAGGGATAACATAAGTAAAGTTCAGCTTCTTTGTCATATATTAAAGGTTAAGGTTAATTCTTCAGAAGTAGGATTTTCAGGAAGGCTTATAGACGACCCCGATGTTCTTTTTTCCATCGATCTCGATCCGCATGGGGTGTTCGAAACGGATGTGCCGGATGTACTGATCCTCATGAAAGGCAGGTTGTTCCGAGAGGTATGCAAGGTTGTAAAAACCATCTTTGAGATATGGATTAATGGTGAAATAGCCCACATTGAAGGAGGTCAGGTTTTGGAAAAAATGGGTTCCCTGGCTGGGATCGATGCGGTAATTCTCCAATCCGGATTCCACGATCAATCGTGCAGCCGAGATCTGCGGCCAGCGTACCGGTATGCCTAGCCATGGATCGGCAGAGCCCCACCGTCCAGGTCCTACCAGCACATAATTTTTCTTTTCTGCAAGGAAATGCTCGTTGATGGATTCCAGCCTCCGGCTGATGTCCTGGCTCCTGGATGCATCAAAGGCTTCCGGCTTAATGTAGATGAAATCACGGATGTCTTTTATGATCCCATTGCCAAGTGCAGTGTTTGACAGGATAATTGCATCCTCAAGGCGGATATCATCGAGTTTCAGGTTTACAGTATTGTACTTTCCGACAATGGGCCGGATCTGAAGGAGCGAAAATATTTTTGATTCATTCTTCGGTAAATCCAGGTTTACAGCAAATTCGATCTCCACGGGTTTCCCCATCTCTTTCTGGCCGATGTCAAGCAGGGTTTGAAGGATCTCGGCAAGAGGGAATGTATCATGGGTCAGCAGCTGCGAAAAAGTGATAATCCTCTTTCCTGTCCCCATCGTTCCATCCTTTACAGAATTACTGTCGTAATCGAAGGTTGAAGCTACCAGTTTCAAGGACCCATCGTTTTCCGCATCTTTCACTTTCAACTTTAAAAGATTCACCGTATCGTCCGTATCCGGGATGAAAGCCTCCGGATTAAGATCAAGAGCATAGAATGTTTTTTGTGTTTCGCTGAGTGCCAGTTCCGGTGTGCTCAACTGCAGGATCTTTTTCGGATACCTGGGTGAAAAACGCAACCCGTTGCCTCCATCTACGATGAATTTTCCTAATCCGAAAGCAATGTTCACGATCCCGTCTTCAGGCTTTTCAGGTGCAATGGGATAGAAATTGATAGACCGGGCCACTCCCGAGATTGCCGGGTAGAACCTGTTTCCATATTTCATGCCAGTTACTTCCTGCAAAACGATACCCATTTTTTCTTCGTCAATCACATTCAGGGTAGCCGTCATGTATGCTTTGCTGTCCTTGAAGAATGCAGATGCATAGACGCTCTTGATGGCTTCCGACAGTTTCTCGATCATCATCCTTTCATTGAACCTCAGGTTCGGGATCATATAAGTGGAATAGATGCCGGCAAAAGGCTGGTAGTAGGAATCTTCAAGGAGGCTTGAAGAGCGAATGGCAATGGGATTATTTAAGCACGAAATAAACGTGTACAGGTCTTCATGTATGCGGAACGGCAGCCGTGCTCTCACAAAATGCTGAAGGATCTCCTTGTCGCTATGATCGGAAAGTGCGATCTCATAGAGTTTATTTTCTTCCAGGAATTCATCGAAGATGTCGGTTCCCAAAACCACAGTCCGTGGAATGGAGATGATGACATCATCAAACTTATCCGTAAGCCGGTTACGTTTGATCAGGGAGTCGAGAAAAGCCAGTCCCCGGGCCTTTCCTCCGATGGATCCCTGCCCTATCCTTGCAAAAGAAAGATATTCATCATATTGTCCCCGGACAAATTCTGCAATGACACCCTTTGCCTTGTTAATCCTGAAAGCCGTTATGGAATCAAAGATGTAGCGCTTTGCGTCATCCATATCGCTGAATTCCTTCACTGAAATTTCCTTGAACATCTCGGCAATCGGAAACAAAGCACGCGCATTTAACCATTTCGAGAAATGATTCCGTTGCATATGATAAAACAGGCAATCGTCAGGTATTTCAAAGATCTTATCCTGCAACGATTTCAGGTCGCCGACCCGGGTGATCTCGCGGCCTGTTTTGGGATCAACGAAAACAAAATCACCGAAGAAGAAATTATCATGGATAAAATTCCGTAATTCGAGCGAAAGGGTCTTGGATAATTTATTGATAAACCCTACCTTCAGTTCTTTTGCAATGGCCTCGTTCTCGGCTTCGGATGACTGCAGCAGGATTGGGATGAATTCATCCTCTTCCCTTACCTTTTTCACAAACTTGATCCCTGCAGTCTTATCGGTTTCGCCTTCTTTCTTGAAACGAATGTCGGAAATGATACCGATCAGATTGTTTTTGTATTTCTCGAACATCGTTACCGCTTCTTCATAGCTGGTTGCCAGGATGATCTTCGGTCTCCCGCGCATTCTCACCATTTTCTGGTGTTCATTTAGTCCCTCTGTGATAAAGTCTTTCGACTGCCGGTAAACGATTTTATATATGTTTGGCAGGTAACTCGAATAAAACCGTACGCTGTCTTCCACGAGCAGGATCACCTGTACTCCCTGCTGAACATCCTGGTCGATGTTCATCTTGTCCTCAATCAGTTTGATAATGGCAAGAAGGATATCGGCATTGCCCAGCCAGCTGAACACATAGTCGATGGCGCCGAGGTTTTTTTCCCCCAGTTTGATGTTGACCTCACGTGAAAATGGCGTCAACACTACAATCGGGATCTTCGGAAATTTATTTTTGATCCGGATGGCGAGGTCGAAGGTATCGGTTTTATCAATGCTGAGCATGGAGATGACCAGTTCAACCCGTTTGTCTTCCAGCACTTCAAAGGCTTCTTCTTCCGAAGTCACCTTGATGAACTGGGGAGGATAACGCAGGCTGAGGGAAACGTATTCCATGTATATTGTTTCGTCGATACGGCCATCTTCCTCCAGCATGAATGCGTCATAATTCGATGAGATAAGCAGAATCTGGTAGATCCTGCGCTTCATTAAGAGGTTAAAGGAAGTATCGATGAAGTAATATTTTTTCGGATCGAGGGCATGCTGCTTTCTGGGCATTTTTTCCTTTTTTAATGAACGTAAAAACTATTTTTTCTGAGCGGTCAACTGATCTTGCTGTTCACCAGAGCCAGAAGTTCGGCTTCCATTTTTTTTGCACTTTCTTCAATGACGGATCCTTTTTTCAGGATATCTTCCACGAACCTTTTATCCTTCAATCCTGCTGCATTCACCTTCACATTCAGGAATGCCCCCATCACGGCCGAACGTGCGCATAATGCCCCGACACCCGCATCCGTTACCGAGTTCGGGTTGCCTGTTTCCACCATGGCTTTGATGATCTCCATTGACTCATAGGCCTTCTGCATGGTCTTAAACGGAATTTCAATGGCATATTTCGTGGCTTCCTGGATGGCATTTGTCCGGGCAGCTTTTTCTTCCGGTGTTCCTTTTGGAAGACCGAAAGCATCCATGATCCGGTTAAAGGAACGGGTATCTTCATCAACCAGGAAAAGCAATTCATCTTTCAGCTTCTGGCCTTTTTCCGCCCAGTCTGAAAATTCTTCCCAGCGTTCATCCCACCCTGTCTTGTGGGAAGAAAGGTTTGCTACCATGGTTGCCAACGACACCCCCAGCGCGCCTATATATGCAGAAACGGAGCCTCCCCCTGGTGCCGGTGATTCAGAAGCCGTTTCATTGGCAAATCCTTTGCAGGTAAAGTTTATCAATTTCCTCTCTGAAGGTTCTTCCAGCACGTATTCGATGATCTTTTCCTTGGGATTAAAGGGTTTCAGGTCGTCGAGACCCAGCGATTTAACAGCGATCTTGACGATTTCTTCTTCCGATATCCCTGCGGAACGGCTTTGTTTTTTCAAGAAATATTTCCCTGCATCTATCATGGCCCGAAGAGGGATCAGCCCCACAAGTTCCGAACCCGTTACCCGCATTCCCCTTTCCTGTGCACTTTTGCAGGCAGCTTCGAACGCCACATGCACCGGAGTGATGCTGATGTTGGTCAGGTTGATGGAAACCTGAGCAATTCCATATTCCTCGATATACCAACCAATGGCCTTGCAGGCTTTCAGTTCGCCAGGGATCCAGACCTCATCTCCCTGTTCATCTCTTTTAATTTTTCCTGTGATGGGATTTCCTTCGCGGACGGGGCGCCCTTTATCACGGATATCAAATGCAACCGCATTGGCACGGCGCGTGGAAGTCGTGTTCAGGTTCACATTATAGGCAACAAGGAAATCCCTTGCGCCGATGGCGATGGCGCCTGTGCGGGGATTGAACTTTGCAGGACCGAAATCCGGTTTCCAGTGCGGGTCTTCGAGTTTTTTTGAGAGACCTTCATATTCACCCGACCGGCAGTTGGCCAGGTTCCTTCTTTCTTCAGTGAAAGCCGCATTCTCATAACAATAGACCGGGATTTCAAGTTCCTTTCCTACGCGTTCGGCAAGCTTGCGGGCATATTCTGCCGTTTCTTCCATGCTGATGTTGGCAACCGGTACCAATGGGCATACGTCGGTTCCCCCAAAACGGGGATGTTCTCCCTTGTGCTTGCTCATGTCAATGATCGCCGAAGCTTTCCGGATCGCCCTGAAGGCGGCTTCAAGCACAGCATCAGGCGTTCCTACAAAAGTTACAACGGTGCGGTTGGTGGCCTTCCCGGGATCGACATCTAATAATTTGACGCCGTCAACTTTTTCGATCTCGTCAGTGATCTGTTTGATGATGGTCATATCTCTTCCTTCAGAAAAATTCGGGACGCATTCAATGAGCTGGTTCATGCAAGTAAATATTGGTTTGTATCGGATCTGCAAAATTAGGGAATTCCGGGAAAGTTTACTATTGTTTCCCAGCCTCTGTGAACCTCTGTGGACCTCTGTGTAATAAAATTAATTACGGGACCATTGTGGAATTACACAGAGACACACAGAGGTTTCACTGAGAACCACAGAGAGAAAAAGCGAAAACCTGCATCCTACATTCCTGCATTCTGAATTTCCGCATTCTGAATTTCTGCATTCATTTTATTTGATATCTTTGCCAGTGAACCAACCAACATCCGGAATATGAAAAAAATCTTTATCCTTTTTATGATCCCTGTGGCTCTCCTCCTGAGCCAATGTAAACAAAACACAACACCGATGGAACAAAAAGCCAGTGTTCACTACATTTCAAAAACCATTGCCGACAGCATTATTGGCAAGCTGGTAACAAAGAACGGTGAATCCAACAAAAGCCTTATCGAAAAAGGAGTTCAGCAAGTGGCAGCCCTCTGGACTGAAAAAGACGGAACAGCCAGAGACTTTGAAGACTTCTGCCTGAAGAATTACATTGCTTCCCCGGAAATGAAGGAAAAAATGTTCCAGCGCATCTCCACTAATTTTGAAACCCTTTTTGGCTATTTTAACCGCATCAGCCTTGACCTGAAAAGGCCTATGGAGCTGGATATGGGTGAAACCTATTCCATCGATGAGGTGTTCGCCGCATATGAACCAACTGCACATTTCACAGACGATTTCTTCACAAATAAGATCGGGTTCATCATAGGGTTAAATTATCCCTTCTATACATTACAGGAAAAAGGACAACTGGGTCCGAAGTGGAGCCGTCTCGAATGGGCTTATGCCAGGCTTGGCGACCAGTTCACTACCCGGGTGCCGGCCGACATCGTTCAGAAGAGTTCGGATGCCCTCTCGGCAGCTGAAAATTATATTTCAGGGTATAACATATATGTCGGGAACCTGCTCGATGAAAAAGGAAAGACCCATTTCCCCAAAGACATGAAGCTGCTTTCGCACTGGAACCTAAGAGATGAGATAAAAGCCAATTATAATAAGACTGAAGAAGGATTGATCAAACAGAAAATGATCTACCAGGTGATGCTGCGAATCATCGACCAGAGCATCCCTGACAGCGTGATCAACAACCCGGCATTTCAATGGAACCCGGTAACCAATAAGCTTTTTAAGGGAGGAAAAGAGGTTACAGCCACTCCGGAGCCCGACAAACGATATGAGGTCCTCCTGAACGACTTTAAGGCGATGAAAGCGGTGGATCAATATACTCCGATGTTCCCTACCTATATCCAGCGTTCGTTCGATGCAGGAATGGAGATCCCGATGGACCAGGTTGACAAGCTGTTTACCGAATTTTGTTCCTCTCCGGAAGTGAAACAGGTGGGTGCACTGATCAGCAAGCGGCTGGGTCGTTCGTTGCAACCTTTCGATATCTGGTATGACGGTTTCAAAGCCCGGAGCACCATGGACCAGGACAAGCTGAATAAGCTTACCAAGGCCAAGTATCCCAACGCTGAAGCCGTTGAAAAAGATATTCCAAATATCCTTATAAAGATGGGATTCAAACCCGATAAAGCAAAAGAGATCGCTTCCCATATCACCGTTGATCCGGCAAGAGGATCCGGGCATGCCTGGGGCTCACAGATGAAGGGCGACAAAAACCATCTCCGCACCCGCGTGGGTAAAAATGGCATGGATTACAAAGGATACAATATCGCTGTTCATGAACTGGGGCACAACGTTGAACAAACCATCTCGCTATATATGGTTGATAATTACCTGATGGCCGGCGTTCCCAATACTGCGTTCACCGAAGCTTTCGCCTTTACATTCCAGAAACATGACCTCGACTTACTGGGTATAAAAGACAATGACCCGAACAAGGAATACCTTGCGACATTGGATAACTTTTGGATGGCCTACGAAATTATGGGTGTTTCACTGGTAGATATGAAGGTCTGGACATGGATGTACGCCCACCCCGACGCAACACCAGCACAGTTGAAGGAAACGGTGATCAGCACGGCCAAGGAAGTCTGGAATAAATATTATGCAGATGTTTTGGGTGTGAAAGATTGCCCGATCCTGGCCATCTATTCGCACATGGTCGATTATCCACTATATCTGTCGAATTACCCTGTAGGTCATCTCATCGACTTCCAGCTCGCCCAATGGTTCAAAGGAAAGAACTTTGCTGATGAAGCCATACGTATTTATTCCGCCGGTAGACTGATCCCACAAGAGTGGATGAAGCATGCCGTGGGCAACGAGATCTCTATAAAGCCGATGATCGAAGCTACCGATGCAGCGCTTAAAGTAGTTAAATAGTTGGCGAACTGGCGAGTTTTCGAGTTAATTGAAAATTATTTCGCTATTTCGCTACTTCTCTCTGTGTAACTCTGTGAACCCTCTGTGTGCCTCTGTGTAATTCCACCGCGGGACCGGATTGGATTAACACAGAGATTCACTGAGAAGAAATAGAGAACCACAGAGGGTTTGTTGCTTTTTTAAGTAACTTTGCTTATATTCGCTTCCTTCCTATGAATTCCAGAAATTTCCGCTTCAGGGATTCAGGATTTAAATGGTTCTTAGGGTAATGAAAAAGAACCTGTTCATATTTCTCATTCCGGTATATTTTGCTTCATCGGCAAGCGGTCAATCCATTTCATTTTACAAGGAAAACATGGTGATGAAGCTGGATGCTTCGCACGTTACCATTACCGGGGAATACAGCTTCAGGAACAATTATGCAACGGATGCCAGTCAGACCGTATTCTTCCCTCTTCCATTAGCAACAGCGGAACATAAACTGGATTCCATTTCCGTTTTTGATGAGTCGGAGCAAACCTATATCCGGCATATAAGAAAGCTTCCTTCAGGATTGTTTTTCCAGTTGATTATTCATGGCCAGGAACAGAAAAAGATCAGGATCTTCTACCTTATGGATCATGATGGAAGAAACGTAAGGTACCTGGTGATGACGCATATACAATACTGGAAGAAGCCGATTCAACAGGGAATCTATACCTTGCAGGTAGAAGACCCGGCTATTACTATCGATTCAACCTCCTACAAACCCGACGAAGTGCTTTCCGCAAACACAAAAACCACCTATACCTGGCGCAAGGTGAATTTCAATCCCGATAGAGAGCTTGATATCTGGTTCCATCATAAATAGTGAAATAGCGAAATAGCGAAATAATTATCAATTGTCAATTTTCAATTATCAATTAACTCGCCAGCTCCACAGCTGCAAGAGCATGAATTTCCGTCGTATCAAACACCGGTAATACAGTATCTTCCTGCTTTATCAGCAGCGGAATCTCGGTGCACCCGAGTATGATCCCCTGTGCACCTTCCCGTGCCAGCCCATCCATAATCGACAAGAACCGTTTTTTCGATTCCGGGTTAATGGTTGCATTGAACAGTTCCTTAAAGATGGTCTGCTGTATGAATTCCCGGTCTTCCTCTCCCGGCACGTTAACATCGATGATACTCGATATCAGCCGTTGCTTGAAGAAATCCTGTTCCATGGTGAACTTTGTCCCGAGCAGACCAACTTTGATCAAACCTTTTGCCTGGATGGCTGCTATGGTAGCATCCACAATATTGACGAGCGGAATGTTGATACTTTCCTTTACCGTATCAGCAGCGAAATGCATGGTATTAGCTCCGATTATGAGCAGCTCTGCCCCTGCGTTTTCCAGTTTCTGAGCAGAGTTGACGAGCATGGCTGTCAGTCCTGTGAAATCCTCGTTCCTCATGAGTATTTCCACCTCTCCGAAGTCGATCGAATCGATGACGATTTTTGCTTCGTGCTTTCCATTTGTCCGCTTAAGAACTTCCATGTTCATGAAGCGGTAGTAGTCGATGGTGCTCTGCCATGACAATCCTCCGATGAGGCCAATGGTTTTCATTGCTTAGGTATTGGGCATTGAATATTAGGGAGTTCTCTATTGTTAACTGTTAACTGTTATCTGTTACCTGCTATCTGTTACCTGTTCACTGGATTATTATTCACTGTTCATTTTGCATTCCTTCCATGTGGGAAATTGATATTTTTAAATTGTATGAGTTTAATGATTGAGGTTTAAAGTATTTTCAAATACAAAATGCTTACCTTGTCCATTTTAATTGCAATGCGATAAATTTAAAAAGTAGGTTAACGATAATCATCGCAACTGCTACTAAAATGTTGGCTGCTGAAATTATTTGGCCATTATTGTAACGATTTTCTTTGGGGTTCAATGGAGGAATTGAAAATCAGTAATTTTTCCCAATCAATACTACCATCTTCATGACAAAAATCATTTAGAAATTCCTTTGACAACCTATTGACAAGATTTCCATATGATTTTTTAAATTCATTGTTTTTCTCAGTTGCTTCGTGGCCCAAAGGCTCAATTAAATTGATATACAAATCAGGATCGCCAGATATTAAATCCCAAAATCGTTGACCACAAATTTTAAAATAATTCCCTTTAGATTTATATTCACTTTGCTCTCTTGATTTCCCGTAACAACAACCATTAACGCAAATAATAGATCCTTTACCACCTGAAGTTGCCAACCTTTTCCTAGCTGAATCAAACTGGTCGCACATTTTCTTAATCTGACTGTCATTCCCCCAGTATGGCCCAGATTTAATCGAAACAAGGTATCGATGACCATCTTTATCAAAATCTAAATCAATGCCTTCGATTCCAGCTTTTCTACCATCAAAAACAGAGTCATTAATAAAAATAGCAAGTCTTTCAAGCCAATTGCCAAATATACCCTCTTCACTTGACGAAAGAAATGCATTTAAAATACCTTCAACAATTTCATTAGCAGATGAAACATTTTTTGCTTTAAAAAGGTAAGGATTTTTTGATTTTAAGACTTCTTTAAGTTTGATACTATTTACAATATCTAAGCGTCTTTGGTGAAATTCTCCTATGTTTTCTTTAACGTATAATGTGACGTTTTTTAGGTTTAGTTTTTTCATATTTTGGATTTGGCTCTAATAAGTATAACTCGACAGGATTTAGTTGTTTATTTACCATTTCATAATATTCGGGAACATTATCAATCCCGATTGAATGTCTTTTCATCCTATTAGCAACGATCAAGGTGGTCCCAGAACCCATAAATGGATCTAAAACAATATCATATTCTTTTGTAAAAAGCTTGATAAACCATTCAGGCAATTCTTCAGGAAATGCTGCACTATGGTTCTTATTACTACATTCAGTTGCCAAATGCAAAACATTTGTCGGATATGCTTTCTCTCTTTCCAACCAGTTTGAAATATTCTTACCAAATCCGCTACCAACTTTAGAATTATCACGAATTTTATCAGTATTTGATAGATTTTTTAACCTGGTTTTGGCCCAATTGCCCATTGGAATCATCACTTCTTCCTGGTACATATTAAATTTGCGTTCTTTGTTAAATTGAAGAAGCCTTTCCCATGAATCTCGAAAACGGTTTGGCCATTTACCAGGATAACTATTTTTTTTATGCCAAATAAACTCTTCTGTCCAAAGCCACCCTTGTTTTCTCATTTCAAGGATAAGTTCCATAACATATGTACTTCTCTCACCGTCAATAACCTTCTCTTTAATATTCAAAATAAAAGTACCAGTTGGTTTAAGTATACGAAGGAGTTGTTCCGAAATCGGCAAAAACCATTCAACATATTTATTATGATGAATACCTCCATAGGTATCTTTCCGTTGATCTGCATATGGTGGAGATGTAACTATAAGGTCGATAGAGTTTTCTTCCAATAGTTTGAGTTTCTCTTTACTATCGCCAAGATATAAGTCTGTCCGTATTTCCATATCACCTTCTCTATGATTACAAAGTTACTAATTAACTTGGCGGATTTTTAGTATTGTTGGTAACTTGTAAATTCTTGATTTTTTTGAGGATAACCAAAAATTGGGTTTGTTTTAGATATGATTACCCATTTAACTTCTTGGATTTTGTATGACGAATCCCCAATACTTAATGCCTGACTTCGTTAGGATTGAAATGGAAAGCCCGGAGCGAGGAACGAGCGAGGACTTGGAACGGAAAGCCCGATCCGAAGGGGAACGCAATAAAAAATAAAAAATGAAGAATTGGTTTCGCGTAACGCTTTACGCGTCACGAAAATGTTAAAATCCAAACTTTACATCTTCACCTGTTCGATCGCCCAATCGAGAGATGATTGTATCATCTCAATCGGGGGCATCTTGATGAATCCATTATCCATCATGGAACGTGTGAGGCCTCTTGCATAATCGATATCTGCTTTGGCCTTATCAAAGGCTTCCTGCCATGTCATTTTTACCCTGGCGACACCGTCTTTGATGGCCTGCATGGCAACGTCGGCGGCTTCATGTGGGAATACGCCGGCTTCTTCCATATTCGGAACAATATTTTCGGCATGAATCCCTCTTTTTTCTGCATAGTTAGCCAGTGAATGAGCCGCTGCAATCGCCATCTCATCTGTGATCTTACGTGCACGTACCAGCAAAGCGCCTTTTAATATTCCCGGGAAACCGATGGAATTGTTCACCTGGTTGGGGAAATCCCCTCTTCCGGTAGCTACGATAAAAGCCCCGGCTTCCTTGGCAGCATAGGGATAGATCTCCGGAACGGGGTTGGCGCAGGCGAAGACAATGGACTTCGCCGACATACTCTTCACCCATTTCTGTTTGATGATATCCGGTCCAGGGGTAGAAAGCGAGATCAGGACATCCGCTCCTTTCATGGCATCTTCCATGGTCGGGATCCTGCCAGGATTAGTGGTTACGCATAATTCCCATTTCCGGTAAAAACGTTTATCGGCTTTTATATCTTCACGGCCCTGATGCAGTGAGCCCTTGGTGTCGAACATGACAATTTTTGCGGGATCAGCCCCATCGGTGATGAGAAGGCGTGCTATGGTAGTATTGGATGCCCCGGCGCCATGTAAGACAATCTTTATATTTTTGATGTC